>NZ_RZRQ01000114.1:0-17786 GCF_003997785.1 Mesorhizobium sp. M7D.F.Ca.US.004.01.2.1
GGCGACAACCTTGTCACCTCAAGCTGGGACATCATGGCTGGCAGCGTCAAGCCGGCCGAAAACGTGCTGCTCTATGACGACAATGGCGGCCATCAGGGCATGGGCGCGGCCGAACTGATCGCCAATGCCGGCTCGAAACTAGAACTTGTTTCGCCGGAGCGCTTCTTTGCCCCGGAAATGGGCGGTATGAATCACGTGCCATACATGCGCGCCTTCCAGGAAAAGGGCGTCACCATCACCATCAACACACGGCTGCGTTCGGTGCGGCGCGAAGGCAACCAGCTGATCGCCGAACTGGCCTCGGATTTCGCCGACAGCTGGCGCGGTGAGCGGCGGGTCGACCAGGTGGTGGTCGAGCACGGCACGCTGCCGCTCGACGATCTCTATCTCTCGCTGAAGCCGCTGTCGAAGAATGGCGGCGCGGTGGATTACGAGCGTCTGGTGAGCGGTGGCGACATCTTTCCGGCCCGTAATCCGCAAGGCGGCTTCGTGATGTTCCGCATTGGCGACGCGGTCGCCTCGCGCAACATCCATGCCGCCATCTATGACGGCATCAGGTTCGGCTTGCGGATCTGAAATTAGGTATCGCGAGGATCGGTGGCGCGCGGTCGGACCTGCGTACGAGAGCCCGTGTACTTCGATCTGGCCGCGCGCCCGCACGTCATTGGCTCGTCGCCAGACAACGTACGATTCTGTGAGGAGGTGCGGCGTCTCAGACCATTCTCGCGACAGCCATGCACAGCACCGTGACGACCAGCAACCAGGCGGCAATGCGCTCGCCCGTCGCCATTCTGGCGCGAAGTTGCGTTTCGGTTTCCGCATTCGCATCGGCAAGTCGTCTGCTCGGCGCCCTGACCATGGCGCCGAGCACGCCGGCGGCGGCGAAAGCGGCCAGGATGCCAAGCGCGAGCACCATTTCCATCGAACCGAAATAGGCGCCGTGGAAGAAATACCAGAGCAGCGCTCCGGTCAGGAAAACCATGCCGGTCGCGCCCATCTGCGGCTGGATGAAGCGTTCGGCCCGGATATCGGGATCGCGCGCCAGCGTGATCGTGGTGCCTGCCCAGAAAACACCGGCCATGACATGAAGGCCGATAATGACGATGTAGACATACTGCATGACCGGATCTCCTCTCGCGCCCGCCATTGCACATAAAGTTAGATATCGAATGATTAGATGTCAATGTATAAAAGACAGCCAGTTCCATCTGCGGAAAACACCGTTTAGTGTCCTGCAATGACACCCTTCGAACGCCCGCCAGTTGGCATGAATCTCGGCCGAACCGCCAAGCTGGTTGCCCAGGCTTTCGACGCCGCCTTGGTCGAGGCCGGCGGTACGTTGCCGGTCTGGCTCACCCTGCTGTCGGTCAAGTCGAGCAGGCTTGCCAATCAGCGCGAACTCGCCGGCATGATCGGCATCCAGGGGGCGACGCTGACCCACCATCTCAACGCGATGGAGGCACAGGGCCTGCTGATGCGCCGCCGCGATCCCGTCAACCGTCGCGTTCATCTGGTCGAATTGACCGGGGCCGGAGAAGCAATGTTCGAGACATTGCGCAAAGCAGCGCTTTCCTTTGACAAGCGGCTGCGGGTGGGGTTGTCCGACGAGCGGCTGGCGGAGTTCGCGCAGGTGCTGGCGGCGTTGCGGGGCAATGTGGGAGGATAGGGGAGCGCGCACCCCCGATCATCGGTTCAGTCGTCGTAGCCCTGGATTGTCCCAAAGGTGTAATGGCGCAGCTTCAGCGCGGTGATCAAATTGGTCAGCTTCGTCTTGCCGTCGAAGCGGTCCTGGAACATCTCGTCATGCATCAACAGGATCAGCTTGCCGGGCTTGACGAAGCGGCCATAGCCGAAGAGGTGGTCGATCTCGCTGACCAGATGGTCGACGCTCTGCACCGGTTCGCCGCTGTCCTTGTGCACCCATTCGTGGTCCCAGCCGTAGAGATAGAAGCCTGAGGCCGCGACAAACTCGTAGTCGGGCTCTTCATGCCCCTCCTGGGCGAGGCCAAGCGAGGTGTCGTTCTTCGACATGGAGGGCAGCCTGAACACGTCGCGTCCCGGCAGCCGCGCATGCACCATCGGCTTCAAGCCAAGCACCGCGTTTGCCCGCATCATGTCGGCGACGACGCCTTCGGTGTCGGCGTAAAAATGCTGGTAGCGGTTGTTGGCGTGGCTGTAGCTGTGGTTGCCGAGCGTCACCAGCGCAAGCTGCTTGGCGCGTTGGGCGAGCGCCCTGTTGCCGGCGCTCGCCTGCGCGTGCATGCCGACCATGAACATGGTCGCCGGAACCTGCTCGGCTTCCAGCACATCGAGGATGTTGCTTGTGCCGTTCAGCGGGCCATCGTCGAAGGTAAGATAGATGGTGCGATCGGCGCCATGGGCGGGGACCGCAAAAATCAACAGTGCCGCCAGGACAAACCGAAACGGTGTCATCACCCGCAATATCCGGTTGCAATCATGACAGGCGGCCATGCCCACAACGGCTTGTCAAGGCGAGCCGGTGCATGTCGCCCAAAAGTGCGCAGCGATTTTGGACAACGACATGCACAAACAAAAAGGCAAGCCTACGCCAGGCTTCCCTGCAGCACTGTCAGCTTGGCTTTCTTCGGCATGCGGGCGGTCAGCCATTCCAGCGCCTTGTCGTGCGGCATCGGGAAGGCGATGGAATAACCCTGCACCTGGTCGCAGCCGATCGCCATCAGCGACTCGAGCTCGGCCTCGGTTTCAGCGCCTTCGGCAACGATCGAGATGCCAAGGCCACGCGCCAGCTCGGTGATGGCGCGCACGATCTTCGAATTGTCGCCATTCTCATGGATGTTCTGGACGAAGCGGCGGTCGATCTTCAGCCGGTCGATCTCGTTCGGGTTGACATGGCTGAGCGAGGCATAGCCGGTGCCGAAATCGTCGAGTTCGAGATGAACGCCGGCCGCCCTGATGTGGCGCAGCTTGGCGGCTATGCCCGTCTTCTCGTCGTCGAGAATGACGGATTCGACGATTTCCAGCGACAGTTTCTGCGGCGGCAACCCGGCCTTTTCCAGCGTCTCAAACAAAAACGCATCGAAATCGTGTTCGCGCAATTCGGTGCCGGAAACATTGACGGCAAGCCGCCCGAAGGCAATCCCGGCGCGGTTCCATTCGGCCGCCTCGTTGATCGCCTTGGTGATGACGATGCGGCCGATCTCGGGCATGAAGCCGCATTTCTCGGCGACCGGAATGAATTCGCCGGGCGGGATCATGCCGCGCTCGGCATGGTTCCAGCGCACCAGCGCCTCGATGCCGCTGATCGTGCCGTTGGTCAGCGAAACCTGCGGCTGGAAATAGACCTGGAAGGCCCGCTCCGCGATGGCGACCTTGATGTCGTGCTCGAGTTGCTTGCGATAGTCGAGTTCGCGGCGCAACTCTTCGGAGAAGAAGGAGAAGTTGCTGCCGCCCAGCTTCTTGGCGGAGTAGAGCGCCAGATCGGCGTGCACCAGCAGATCCTGCGCATTGTCGGCGTCGATCGGATAGACGGCGATGCCGGCGCTGGCGCCTGGTAGAATGGTCGTGCCCTGGAAGACGATCGGCTCGTTGATGTGCGCCAGGATGCGCCGCGCCAGCATGTTGATGTCTTCGGTGCCGCCGGCACCGCCGAGGATCATGACGAACTCGTCGCCGCCCAGCCGCACGCACAGATCTGACGCCCGGCAGGAATCGCGCATGCGCTGCGCCGTGACGACCAGCACATAGTCGCCGGCGGCGTGGCCGAGCGTATCGTTGATCTGCTTGAACCGGTCGAGGTCGAGCTGGACGACGGCAAGGCGCTCGCGGCGCCGGTGCGTGCCCTTGATCAGCGTGTCGAAATGGTCGGTCAGGAACGTGCGGTTGTGCAGGCCGGTGAGGCCGTCATGCACCGCGATGAAGGCCATGGAATTGCGCGCGTCGATCAGTTCATGCGTCTTGCGCAGGATGGCGTTCGACATCGGCCTGAAAATGAAGAGCGCCACCAGTATGATGACGCCGAGGGTGGCGTAGAACAATGTGCGGTGCAGGGCGAGCAGCTTCTCGGAGCGCTCGTCGGCATCGGCGCTGATGCGCTGGCCAAGCGCGGCATAGCCCGACAAGGTCGCATTGGCGACAGAGGCATCGAGATTAACGCGCTCGTCGCCACCTTTGTAGCCGCCATTGCCTGTGAATCGCGATTCATAGGCCGAGATCAGGCGGTCGCCATTGGCGATTAGCCCGACCGAGAAATAATCGAGGTGAAAAGGCTTGGCGAAAAGGACACTTTCGATCGACTTCGAGTCGAGCTTGGCCGGCGATTGCGGATCGGCTCCCGTCTGCTCGAGCAGCAGATCGTAGTTCGTCTCGAACTCCGCCGTTGCCTGCTTGAGCGCGCTGACCAGCGCCGGCTGCTTGTCGCGCGAACCAGCAACCGTTGCACTGGCAAGGAAGACGATGCGCTGCGACAGCGTCTTTTGCGTGCTGACAATGTCGAGCAAGGTGTGGTTGTGCTGTTGGGTTGCCATCATCTGCTGCAGCAGGATGAAGGAGGCTATCACCATGGCCGCAATAATTAGCAGGGCCAGCCAATAGCCAGCCTTGATCAGCAATATGAGCTTGCCTGAAACGGTTTGCACCGGCTGCTGCGACATTTTCGGGGGCGGCCCTCTCGCCAACGGATTCCTGTATGAGCACCATTGAACTGCAAACGTTAACAGGACTGGAAATCGACAGCCGGCCGGCAAGGGGGAGCCGTGGAAAGATCGCGAAATGGTTATCGGCTCGTTTAGCGCTGTACCGACATTTGAGCGGTCGTTGGCCTGCCGCATTTGTCGTGGCCCCGCTTCTGCGGCCGTATGACAATCCACATCGGGCCACATCGGGCCGCTTGCCACCGATCCGGTCGTTTTTGCGATGGATTTTTCGCGCGGACGAGACGACAGTCGGCCCACGTCAAACGAGGCTAGATCATGACCGCAGCATTCCTCTCCCACATCGACAGCGAGCTCGCGGGGCTCAAATCGGCAGGCCTCTACAAATCCGAACGGGTGATCTCTTCGACCCAGTCAGCCGAGATCGAGGTCGGCGGGCAGAAGGTGCTCAATTTCTGCGCCAACAACTATCTCGGCCTCGCCGACAGCGCCGACCTGCGGGCGGCGGCCAGCCAGGCGCTCGACCGCTATGGCTACGGCATGGCATCGGTGCGTTTCATCTGCGGCACGCAGGAGGAGCACAAGCAGCTCGAGGCGACGATTTCATCCTTCCTCGGCCTGGAAGACACCATCCTCTACGGCTCTTGCTTCGACGCCAATGGCGGCCTGTTCGAAACGTTGCTCGGTGAGGACGACGCGATCATTTCCGATGCGCTGAACCACGCCTCGATCATCGACGGCGTGCGGCTGTCGAAGGCCAAACGCTTCCGCTACGCCAACAACGACATGGCCGATCTCGAGGCGCGCCTGAAGGAAGCCAAGGACTGTCGCTTCCGGCTGATCGCCACCGATGGCGTGTTTTCGATGGATGGCATCATCGCTAACCTTCGGGGTGTCTGCGACCTCGCTGAGAAGTACGACGCCATGGTGATGGTTGACGACAGCCATGCGGTCGGCTTCGTCGGCCGGAACGGCCGCGGCTCGGCCGAGCATTGCGGCGTCGAGGGCAGGGTCGACATCATCACCGGGACGCTCGGCAAGGCGCTCGGCGGCGCCTCCGGCGGTTACACCTCGGGCAAGAGCCAAGTGGTCGACTGGCTGCGCCAGCGCTCACGACCCTATCTCTTCTCCAACACGCTCATGCCGGCGATTGCCGGCGCTTCGATCAAGGTGTTCGAACTGATCCGCAATGGCGACGCCTTGCGCGAGCGCCTCTATGCCAATGCGGCGCGGTTCCGGTCGCAGATGGGCAAGCTCGGCTTCACGCTGGCCGGCGCCGACCATCCGATCATTCCGGTGATGCTGGGCGATGCCAGCCTGGCGCAGGAGATGGCCGCGCGCATGCTGAAGCGCGGCATCTACGTCATCGGCTTTTCTTTCCCGGTGGTGCCGAAGGGCCAGGCGCGCATCCGCACCCAGATGTCGGCGGCGCATTCCAGCGCCGACATCGACCGCGCGGTGGAAGCGTTTGCCGCCGTCGGGCGCGAACTCGGGGTCATTTCCTGAAAGGCCGGAATCGAAAAGCGACTCCGGATCAAGAGATTCAAGGGACAAACGCATGTCGAACATGATGAAGGCGCTGGTGAAGGCCAAGGCCGAACCGGGCATCTGGATGGAAGAGGTGCCGGTGCCGGAAATCGGCCCCAACGACGTGCTGATCAAGATCAAGAAGACGGCAATCTGCGGCACTGACGTCCATATCTACAATTGGGACCAGTGGGCGCAAAAGACGGTGCCGGTGCCAATGGTCACCGGCCACGAATTTGTCGGAACCGTTGCCGATTTCGGCGCCGCGGTCACCGAATACAAGGTCGGCCAGCGCGTGTCGGGCGAAGGCCACATCGTCTGCGGTCATTGCCGCAACTGCCGTGCGGGCAGGGGGCATCTGTGCCGCAACACCCTCGGCGTCGGCGTCAACCGTCCCGGCGCTTTCGGCGAGTATCTGGCGATCCCGCAACATAATGTTGTGCCGATCCCCGACGATGTGCCGGACGAAATCGCCGCGATTTTCGATCCCTTGGGCAATGCGGTTCACACCGCATTGTCCTTCGATCTGGTCGGCGAGGATGTGCTGGTCACCGGTGCCGGGCCGATCGGCATCATGGGCGCGCTCGTCGCGCAATGCGTCGGCGCGCGAAAAGTGGTCATCACCGACATCAACCCGGTGCGGCTGGCGCTGGCGAAAAAGCTCGGCGTCCAGCATGTCGTCGACGCCTCCAAGGAAAAGCTGCGCGAAATCATGCCAGCGCTCGGCATGACCGAAGGCTTTGATGTCGGCCTTGAAATGTCGGGCGCTGCACCTGCCTTCCGCGACATGATCGACACCATGAACAATGGCGGCAAGATCGCCATTCTGGGTATCGCGCCGACCGGCTTCGAGATCGACTGGAACAAGGTCATCTTCAAGATGCTGCATCTCAAGGGCATCTACGGCCGTGAGATGTTCGAGACCTGGTACAAGATGATCGCGCTGGTGCAGGGGCCGCTCGATGTTTCCGGGCTTATCACGCACCGGATCGGCATCGACGATTTCCAGGCCGGCTTCGATGCGATGCGCAGCGGCAGTTCCGGCAAGGTGGTGATGGACTGGTAGGCGCCTAATAAGAGGCGTTGCGCTGTCCCGCTAATATGTCGGCATTTCTGTTCCCGACCTAGCCTTTGCCCAACGCAGCCTGCAGCGCCGCCAGTCCGTTCGCGATCGCTTCGCGTTCGCTGACGCTCAGTTTCGCCAGCAACTCCCGCTCGAACGCCTTCGCCAGCGGCACCATTTCGCGATAGGCGGCAAGGCCGGCCTTGGTCAGCGCCAGATGCTCGACCCGGCGATCATTCTCATCTGGTGTCCGCGTGAGCCAGCGCCGCCGTTCGAGTTCAGCAACAGCGCGCGACACCTTGGTCTTGTGCATTGCCGATTGCTCGCCGATTGCAGACGCCGTCATTGTTCCATGCTGCCCAAGCCCGGAAAGGGTGCGCCATTCCGGCCGCGTCAGGCCATGGCTGTCCTTGTATATTCGCGAGAATTCGCGGCTGACGGCGTCGGCAAGCCGGTAGAGCCGGTAGGGCAGGAAATTCTCCAGATTGAGAATTTCAGGCTCGTCGGACGCTTCGCTCTTGATCGCCATTTTTCAAAGTCGCCATTGATGGTTACATTTTCGATAGTTACAACTGAAACCAGTTTGGTCAATTGAGATCCATTCCGGGAGGAAGCAATGGCCTTTTCCTACATGCCGGGTTTCGGCAACGACTTCGAAACCGAGACGCTGCCCGGTTCGCTGCCGCAAGGACGGAACTCGCCGCAGCGGCCGGCCTACGGGCTCTATGCCGAGCAGCTTTCGGGCTCGCCCTTCACCGCCCCGCGCGGCACCAATGAGCGCTCCTGGCTCTACCGCATCAGGCCGAGCGTCAAGCACACCGGCCGCTTCAAGCCGGCGAGCTATCCCTTGTGGAAGAGCGCGCCCAATGTCGGCGATCACGAACTGGCGCTTGGCCAGTATCGCTGGAATCCGGTGCCGATGCCGAAGGAGCCGACCGATTTCATCGCCGGTATGCGCAGCATAACCACCGCCGGCGACGTGCTCGGGCAGACCGGCATGGCAGCCCACGTCTATGTCGCCAACACCTCTATGGTCGACGATCATTTCTTCAATGCTGACGGCGAATTGCTGATCGTGCCACAGGTCGGCGCTTTGCGCTTCGTCACCGAGATGGGCGTCATTGAGCTTCGGCCCGGCGAGATCGCGGTGCTGCCACGCGGCCTCGTCTTCAAGGTCGAGTTGGTCGACAGGCAAGTGCGTGGCTATGTCTGCGAGAATTACGGCGCCAAGCTGACGCTGCCCGACCGTGGTCCGATCGGCGCCAACTGCCTGGCCAACCCGCGCGATTTCAAGACGCCTTGCGCCTGGTTCGAGGAGAAGGAAACGCCATGCCGGCTGACGGTGAAATGGTGCGGCAATTTCCATGTCACCGAGATCGGTCATTCGCCGCTGGATGTCGTTGCCTGGCACGGCAACTATGCGCCCTACAAATATGATCTGGCGACCTTTTCGCCGGTCGGAGCGCTGCTGTTCGACCACCCCGATCCGTCGATCTTCACAGTGCTGACGGCGCCGAGCGGCGAGGAGGGCACCGCCAACATCGACTTCGTCATCTTCCCGCCGCGCTGGCTGGTGGCCGAAGATACGTTCCGGCCGCCCTGGTATCACCGCAACATCATGAGCGAGTTCATGGGGCTGATCCACGGCCAGTACGACGCCAAGGAAGAGGGTTTTGTGCCCGGTGGCATCAGCCTGCACAATCTGATGCTGGCCCATGGGCCGGATGCGCCTGGCTTCGAAAAAGCCTCGCGCGCGGACCTGAAACCGGTCAAGCTCGACAACACCATGGCCTTCATGTTCGAGACCCGCTACCCGCAGATGCTGACCCGCTACGGCGCCGAACTCGAAACCCGGCAGGACAATTACATCGACTGCTGGGCGGACCTGAAGAAGCGCTTCAACGGCACGCCTGAGGGCGACTGGTCTTGAGCACAGAGCCAATGCCGGATCGGCTGGTGATTTTGGGTTCGAAGGGCGGCCCGGCGCTGCGGCCAGGTGGCCCATGGCCGAGTTCGTCGCTGCTGGAGATCGGCGGCCGCAGCATCGTCGTCGACTGCGGACTTGGCGTGACGCGTGGTCTGGTCGATGCCGGTATCAGCCTGAAGGCGCTCGACCTGATCTTCATCACGCATTTGCATTCCGACCATGTGCTGGAACTGGGGCCGCTGATCCACACCGCGTGGACAGCGGGCTTGGCGACGCCCGTCGGCGTGTTCGGTCCGCCCGGCACGGGTCATTACTGGCGGCGTTTTTGCCAGGCGATGGAGTTCGACATCGAGATCCGGATCGTCGATGAGGGCCGGCCAGATATTCGTGAGCTGGTTTCGATCGTCGAATTCGGCGAAGGCCAGGTGGTCGAACAAGGCGGCTTGACGGTTTCGGCGCTGCGCGTCGAGCATCCGCCGGTGACCGACTGTTTTGCGCTGCGCTTCGAATACGCGGGCAAAAGCGTGGTGTTCTCCGCCGATACGGCCTTCTATCCGCCGCTCGCCGATTTTGCCCGGGGCGCCGATATCCTGGCCCACGAAGCCATGCTGGAAGAAGGCATCGAGCGGCTGGTGGCCAGGACCGGCAATGGCGCGCGGCTGAAAGAGCATCTGCTCGCCAGCCACAGCTTTGCCGAAGAGGCCGGCAGCATCGCCAGCGATGCCGGCGTCAAGAGACTGGTGCTCAATCATCTCATTCCTGCCGACGACGCCCAGATCGGCGAGGCCGACTGGATCGCCGCTGTCAGGAAAACATGGGCCGGCGGCTTGACGATCGCCCGCGACGGCCTTGTTGTGGAATTAAGCAGCGCCAAAGCTGCAGCAGGAGAGGAAACCGCATGAAGCTTGCCACATTGAAGGACGGGACGCGCGACGGAAAACTCGTCGTCGTCTCGCGTGACCTGACACGCTTCACCGACGCCTCGTTCCTGGTGCGCACGTTGCAGGCGGCGCTCGACGACTGGCGGCGCATCGCCCCGCATCTCGCGACGATAGCGGAATCGCTGGAGAACAATGCGATGCCGGCGGAGCGCTTCCACGAGCATGACGCCCATTCGCCGCTGCCGCGCGCCTATCAATGGGCCGATGGCTCGGCATATGTGAACCATGTCGAGCTGGTGCGCAAAGCGCGCGGGGCCGAGATGCCGGCGAGCTTCTGGACCGACCCGCTCATCTACCAGGGCGGCTCGGACGCCTTCATTCCACCGCGCGACCCGATCCGCATGCCTGACGAAGCCTTCGGCATCGACATGGAAGGAGAAGTTGCTGTCATTGTCGACGATGTGCCGATGGGCGCCAGCCTCGAAGAGGCAAAGGCAGCGATCCGACTGGTCATGCTGGTCAACGACGTCACGTTGCGCGCGCTCACGGGGCCGGAACTCGCCAAGGGATTCGGCTTCTTTCAGTCAAAACCGTCCTCGGCGTTTTCGCCTGTCGCGGTGACGCCGGACGAACTGGGCAATGCCTGGGATGGCGGCAAGGTCAGCCTGCCGCTGCTGGCCGATCTCAACGGCAAGCCGTTCGGTCGCGCCAATGCCGGTATCGACATGACCTTCGATTTCCCGGCGCTGATCGTTCACGCGGCAAGGACACGGCCATTGGCCGCCGGCACGATCATCGGTTCCGGCACCGTCTCCAACAAGCTCGACGGCGGGCCGGGCAAGCCTGTTTCGGCCGGTGGCGCCGGCTATTCCTGCATCGCCGAACTGCGCATGATCGAGACCATCGTGTCAGGCGAGCCCAAAACGCCGTTCCTGCGCTTCGGCGACACGGTGCGCATCGAGATGAAGGACAAAGCTGGGCATTCGATCTTCGGCGCCATCGAACAGAAGGTCGAGAAATACGAGAGGTAAGGGAATGGCGGGGGACGCATTCTATCTGCTGGCCGGTGTCTGGGCACTCGCCATACTGGCCGCGTTCATCCAGGCGATCCGGCTGAGTTACCGCATCGAGGCGCGCTCGCCTGACCTGACCAACCGCAGCGGCTTTCCGCGCAAGGCGATGATGTTCCACACCATCACCAACATGAACGTCGCGCGGGATGAGGAGACGCAAGCCATGCGGCGACGCATGAACGGGCTGCTGTTGATCGTTCTTGCCGGATTCGCGATTGTGGGAGCAGGCTTGCATATGGTGCGGGCAGGGGGATGATCTCGTGAACCTGCTTGACCATCTGCGCCGTATGGCCGGCAACAATCTGTGGTCGAACGACCGGCTCTACCGCGCGGTGCTGTCGCTCCAGCCGGGTGAGTTCGAGGCCGAACGCACCAGCTTCTTTCCGTCGATCAAGGAAACGCTCAACCACATGCTGGCGGTTGACCATCTCTATCTCGATTTTCTCGAGGAGGGCGGCGTCGGTGCTGCCGCTCATGACGACTTCGTGTCGTTCGACAAGCCGGGGGCACTTTACGTCGCTCAGGTCGAGGCCGACCGGCGCCTGATCGCCTTTTGCGATGGGCTGTCGGCCGAGGATCTGGATCGCCGCGTCATCACCGACCGGCGCGAGGACGGCATGATCCCCGAGCGCATCGGCGATATCCTCGCCCACGTCTTCCTGCACGACATCCACCACCGCGGCCAGGTGCACGCAATGCTGTCCGGCACTTCGGTCAAGCCGCCGCAACTCGACGAGTTCCTGCTCGATTATGATGCGAAGCTGAGGGAGAAAGAGGTCGAGCGGTTGGGGCTCAAAATCTGATCCAGCGCATGACCTGAAAATGAGGCCATGCGCAGTCCGCTCGACCTGAACGCTACTCCGCCGCCTGAACCTTGATCACGCCGCGCTTGATCTGGTCCTGCTCGATCGATTCGAACAGCGCGCGGAAATTGCCTTCGCCAAAACCTTCGTCGCCCTTGCGCTGGATGAATTCGAAGAAGATCGGGCCGATCACGGTTTTCGAGAAAATCTGCAGCAGGATCTTGGTCATGCCGCCGTCGACGACACCTTCGCCGTCGATCAGGATGCCGTGCTTCTTCATCCGCTCGATCGGTTCGTCATGGCCATTCACACGGTCATACGACATGTCGTAGTAGGTTTCCGGCGGGCCGGGCATGAACTTGAGCCCGTTTTCAGCCAGCCTGTCGGTGGCGGCGTAAATCTCGTCGGTGCCGACAGCGATGTGTTGGATGCCCTCGCCATTGTACTTCTTCAGATACTCGGCGATCTGGCTGGTCTCATCCTTGGATTCGTTGAGCGGAATGCGGATCTTGCCACAAGGCGAGGTGATGGCGCGGCTGACCAGGCCGGTGATCTTGCCGTCGATGTCGAAGAAATGGATCTGCTTGAAGCCGAACAGATTGCGGTAGAAATCCCACCATTTGTCCATCTGGCCGCGATAGACATTGTGGGTCAGGTGATCGAGATAGTAGAAGCCGACGCCTTCCGGCCGTGGGTCGCGCGCACCCAGCCACTCGAACTCGGCATCATAGGCTGAACCCTTCTTGCCATAGGTCTCGATGAAATAGAGCAACGAGCCGCCAATGCCGACGATTGCCGGCACGTCGAGCGCCTTGTCGGTGCCTTCGTAAGGCGTGGCGCCCTTGGCAACGGCATGATCGAAAGCGTGCTTGGCATCGACCACCCGCCAGGCCATCGAGGCAGCACAAGGCCCGTGCTTGTCGACGAATTTCATCGCATGCGAGCCGGGCTCGGCATTGACGACATAGTTGATGTCGCCCTGGCGCCAGATGGTGATGTCCTTCGTGCGGTGCTTCGCCACCGCGACATAGCCCATGCGGGTGAACAGTTCGGCCAGCTTCTGCGGCTCCGGATGCGCGAATTCGACGAACTCGAAACCATCGGTGCCCGCCGGGTTGTCCTTGCTGATCCTGGCGGGCGGGGCGTCGTGCGGGAAGGGGCCCATGGTATTCCTCCGAAAGCTGGCTTGGCCTGAAAAGGCTCGTCTTGCGCCATCATAGCGCTGATGGCGTGCATGGTGCTTGCATTCAAACGCTTGAAATGGTCATCTCATGCGTGAAGCATGCATGATAAGAGGAAAAACCATGGATTGGGCGCGTATTGATCAGTTCGACCGCAAGATAATGGCGCTATTGCAGGGGGATGCGCGGCTGACCAACAACGATCTTTCGGAGCGGGTGAACCTGTCGGCGTCGCAATGCTCGCGCCGCCGTCAGCGGCTCGAGGAGGACGGCTTCATCAAGGGCTACCGGGCGGTGCTCGACCGCGACAAGCTCGGTTTTTCCCTGGTCAACGTCATCTCTGTCACGCTCGCCACGCACAACCGCGACAATGCGCGGCGCTTCGGCGAACTGGTGGCGCGGCTGCCCGAAGTGCAGGAAGCGCACGCGCTGACCGGCGAGATGGACTACATCCTGAAAGTGGTGACGCCCGATTTGAAATCGCTGTCGGAATTCGTCAACGGGGTGCTTCTGCCGCATGAATCGGTGCAGCATGTGAAGACGGCGATCGTGCTGGAAACGCTGAAGGAAACCGGCGCGCTACCGATTTGATTGTAGATATAGGAAGCGACATGGAAAGAAAGCCAACGCGATACTATATGCTGTTGTCTCTCTCGATATCTGCCGTTCTATTGGCGACGACGCTCATTGCTGTCTACCTTGTGCCAAAATCTATCTATCTTGTGCCTCCAATTGCAGTAGTGATTGGATACATAAAGCCAGTTGGCCCGAGTATTTCCTTCGGAAATTTGCTGTCGTCGTTGGTTTATCTTATGATTGGAAGCTTCTTTGCATACCTGGTAGCAGACGGAAACGATGGTGTAAGGGGAGCCTTCATTAGTCTAGGTCTGGCGTTTCTCTACCTCGAATACATCAAAGATAGAGGTGCAAGGAGCTGAATCGGCCAAGCGCATTGGAGTTGCCTTGGCTCTTCAACCCTTCGACTGCTGGATCAGCCCGTACAGATTCGTGCAGCGTGCGCCCGAGCGGCAGTAGGCAAAGACCGGGCCGTCAAGCTCATCCAGCGCCTCGGCCTGATCGTCGACATTCTCGGCCGTGATCTGGCCGCTGATAACGGGGATGTAGCGGAAGGCGAGGCCCGCGGCTTCGACCGCTGCCTTGACGGTGTCGGCGGAAGGCTGGCCCGGTTGTTCGTCATCGGGCCGGTTGCAGATGATGCTCTTGAAGCCGGCTTCCTTGATGGCGGCGACGTCTTCCGGCTGGATCTGGCCCGAGACCGAATAGTCCTCGCTGATTTCGCGGTATTCCATGGCAGTGTCCTCGCAATCTGATTTGGCTGGAGTCTTGCCACTCCCTGACGTGGCCGGCAACTCGAATCCTATGCCGCGGCCGGTTGAGCGAGCCTTGCCCTTGCGAAACGCGCCACTACGATGCCGGCAATCACCGCTGCAATGAAGATCGCTGTCGCCGAATAGCCAAGGCCAAGGGCAGGTATGGCTCCGCCGGGACAGAAGCCGGCAATGCCCCAGCCGATGCCGAAGACAGCGGCGCCGCCAACCAGTTCCGTGTCGATGACGCGTTTTGTCGGTAGTGCGAAGGCGGTTTCGAACACCGGCGTCTTGCGCCGAGCGAATACGAGGCGATAGCCGACGAAGGCGACCGCAAGGCCGCCAGCCATGACGAAGATCAGGCTTGGATCCCATGTGCCGGCAATATCGAAAAAGTTCAGCACTTTTGCCGGATTGATCATGCCGGAAATGGCGATGCCGAGGCCGAAAACCCCACCGATCAGAAATGCGGAGACGAGCTTGTTCACGGGTTCAGCCTCCGATCACGTGGCGGATGATGAAGACGGTAGCGAAGGCGGCGACCATGAAGGTCGTGACGGCGACCATCGAGCGTGGCGACAGCCGCGCTATGCCGCAAATGCCGTGTCCGCTCGGGCAGCCGCCACCGAAATGCCAGCCGATGCCGACCAGGAAGCCGCCGCCGACAAGTGCCAGCGTTGGCATAGGCACGCTGAGGGCGATGTGTCCGCCAGCAGCCTGATAGAGAAGCGGCGCCGCCACCGCGCCGGCGAGAAAGGCGGCCCGCCAGCGCCATTCGGGAGAAAGCGGCGGGATGACCCCGGTGAGGATGCCGGTCATCCCGGCAATCCGGCCATGCAGTGCCATCAAGAGCACCGCCGACAGGCCGATGAGAGCGCCGCCAAGCAGCGATTGGAGAGGCGTGAAGTTTGTCATGGCAATGCCGGCTTTCGAGCTGCGGTCGATCCGCGTCTTCGCGCGGCTTGACACCATAGCGCAGATAGACATTTCCGGCGAAGAATCCAACTCAGGCCCAGAGCGGAAACGGAAGGCGGAGACTGGCTCCGCCTTTCCGAGAAGAGCTTCGATCAACTACCGAGAATGGCGCCTTTGATCTGACGGATATTGTTGTGCATCATGTCGATATAGGTAGCAGCCGGGCCGTCGGGCTGCGACAGCGCGTCCGAATAGAGCGTGCCGCCCACCTTGATCCCGGTCTCGCTGGCGATCTGCTCTATCAGGCGCGGATTGGTGATGTTCTCGACGAAGATCGCCGCGGCCTTGTCCTGTTTCACCTGGGTAACCAGCTTGGCGACGTCGGCGGCGGACGGTTCGGAGTCGGTCGAGATGCCTTGCGGGGCGAGGAAGGTCAGGCCGTATGCGTGTTCGAAATAGCCGAAGGCGTCATGCGAGGTGATGACGACGCGCTTGCTCTCCGGGATCGAGGCGATCGCCGCTTTCACTTCACCTTCGACCGCGTCGAGCTTCTTGGTGTAGGCGGCGGCGTTGGTCTGGTAGCTGACGCAGCCGTCCGAATCGGCCGCGCAGAAGGCCTCGGCGATGTTCTTCACGTAGATCCTGGCATTGGCGATCGACTGGAAGGCGTGCGGATCGGTGACCGTCTTGCCGCCGCCGGTGCCGGCACCTTCGGCTGCGTCGGCATCGGCGAATTCAGGCTTGAAATCGATTGGCGTCACGCCCTTGGTCAAGGTGATGATCGAGGCCTTGGTGGCGCTGGCGTCGACCAGCCGCTGCAGGAAACCTTCGAAATGCAGGCCGTTGACCAGCACGATATCGGCCTTGGCCATGGCCACCGCATCGGCCGGGCTCGGCTCGTAGACATGGGCGTCGCCATCCGGCCCGACGATGGTGGTGACATCGATACGGTCGCCGCCGACATTTTTGGCGAAATCGGCAATGACGGTGAAGCTGGCGACCACTTTCAGCGGTGCCGCGAAGGCCGACGATGCGCCAAAGGCGGTTAATGTTATAACGCTCATCGCCAGGGCGGCATGGATCGATTTCAGCATGGACGGGTCTCCTTTAGGGGCGGGGATCAGGCCGTTCTGTGACGGTGGTGGATGATGCGCGCACGCAGAATGCCGCGCGTGCCAAACAGGATCGAGGCGAAATAGACGACGCCGGCCGACAGGATGATCGCCGGGCCGGACGGCAGCGACGCGTGATAGGACAACAGAAGCCCGGCGACGCAGGAGGCAAAGCCTATCAGCACGGCCAGCACGCACATCGGCTCGACGCGCACCGTCCAGAAACGGGCGGCGGCGGCCGGCAGCATCATCAGTCCGACCGACAGCAGCGTGCCGAGTGCCTGGAAGCCGCCGACGAGGTTGAGCACGACGAGGCCGAGGAAGATGAAATGCACCGGACTGCCGAGCCGGCTGACCGAACGCAGGAACAGCGGGTCGAGGCATTCAGCGACCAGCGCTCGCCAGAAGATGGCAAGGCTGACCAGTGTCACGGCGACGATGCCGCCGATCAGCGTCAAGGCTTCATCGTTAAGCGCCAGCACGGTGCCGAACAGCACATGCATGAGATCGACGCTGGACCCCCGGATCGACACCATCAGCACGCCGATGGCGAGCGAAATCAGATAGAACGCGGCCATCGAGGCGTCCTCACGCTGGATCGTGAAGCGCGAGACGGCGCCGGCGCCGAGCGCGACGATGACGCCGGCGATCAGGCCGCCGATGGTCATCGGCAGGATTTCCAGCCCATAGAACAGGAAGCCGGCGGCGGCACCGGGCAGGATGGCATGCGCCATGGCGTCGCCCGACAGGCTCATCCGCCGCAGCATCAGGAAGACGCCGATCGGGCAGGCGCCGAGCGACAGCATCAGCGAACCGATCAGGGCTCGCTGCATGAAGCCGAAATCGGCGAAGGGTGCGATGAAAAGACCGTAAAGCGTATCCATCAGGCAGCCCTCGGTCCGACGCCATGGTGATGATCATGGCCATGATGGTCGTGATCGTGACCATCAGCGTGCTCGTCTGGCTCGCACCAGGGCGCATTCTCTTCCCAGGCTTCGTGGAAGCGGCGGGCGCGCAGCAGGTTTTCCGGCTTCAGCGTTTCCCTGGTTTCGCCCCAGGCAATCGGCTGGCGGGCGAGAAGCAGCGTTTCGGGAAAATTCTGCCGCACCAGATCGAGATCGTGGACGACCACCATGATGGTCCGTTCTTCGCCATGCCAGTGCTTGATCAGGGCAATAAGGTCGCCGACCGTCTTGGCGTCGACGGCGTTGAACGGTTCGTCGAGCAGGATGAGGTCGGCGTCCTGCAGCAGGACACGCGCAAACAGCGTGCGTTGCAACTGGCCGCCCGAAAGCGTGTCGATCGGCCGCTTCTCGAAGCCGCCGAGGCCGACCGCCATCAGCGC
>NZ_RZRQ01000115.1:0-17548 GCF_003997785.1 Mesorhizobium sp. M7D.F.Ca.US.004.01.2.1
GCTTCGCGCGCGGCGGTCGACGCCGGCTATGCGCCGAACGACTGGCAGGTCGGCCAGACCGGCAAGGTGGTTGCCCCCGATCTTTACATCGCGGTGGGCATCTCCGGCGCCATCCAGCACCTCGCCGATGGCGAGACCGTTGCGGGCACTTTCACAGCGACCGTACAACTATCGGGCAGCAAGTTCGCCTTCGTCGAGAAGTCCCACGAGTCACGCTTGTCCCCTGGGTCACCGGTCATCGACCGTCAGCTCGGCATCGCAAAGGACATTCGCAGACACGCGCCTTTGTCAGCTTCGACGACAGCAACCTGGCCACCGTGCAGGCGCATGATCTCCTGCACCAAGTTTAGCCCTAGTCCGGCGCCGCGACCGTCAGGTGTCAAGCGGTTGAACGGTTCGAAGATCTGCCTCCGCTCGTTGGCCGGAATGCCTCTACCTTCATCGCAAACTTCGACGAAGCCGGCTGCGTCGACACGAACCGTGATGGTTCCGTGGCGGCCACCATGGTCGATGGCGTTTTGCACCAGATTGGTCAGCGCCCTTTCGAGCGAGGTCTGGTCGCCCATGACAAGGATTTCGCCGCGTTCAGCTTCGAATGACATGTCGTAGCCTGCCGCAAGCGCCAGCGGGCCGAGGTCAAAGACCACCTGTTTGGCCATTCCGACAAGATTGACCGGCAGGAAGTGGTTCGACTTCTGATCAAGCCGCTGAAGATCGAGAAGCTGGCCGGCGAGGGTTGTCAGGCGTGCCGCGTCCTCCAGCAGGCTCGTCTTGTCGGATCCGGGAGGCAACGCCGCAACTCGAGCATTCAAGATGGCAATGGGCGTGCGCAGTTCGTGCGCGGCTTGCGCGAGAAAATGCTGATGGCGCGCATATCCCGCATCGAGGCGCTGGAGCGCATCGTTGACCGCGTTGACGAGAGGGCCGATTTCGACAGGCACATCATTCACCGGTAGCTGCACGCCGCGCTTGTCAAATTCGATGCGGGTCGCTTGCGCCACTGCCCGGCCCAGCCCCGCCAGCGCCCGGCGTACGACAAAAGGTGTTGCGACCAAGGTTGCCAGCGTCATGAGGGCGATCACCGGCAAGATGACAGAGACAAATCCACCAGATACTCCCAAGGCAAGGCGACGGATGGACATCTGCCCTTGCGTGCCCGTCAAGATGTGAACTTTGCCAGCAGCAGTAGTGACCCACTTGATGACTGCATCAGGTTTTCCACCCATTCCGAGCTGCCCTAGCCGGGCGTCATTCAGCTTGTCGAGTATGCCGATGACGGGCGCATAGGTCGGCGGAATGTTGCCCTCCGACAAGCGATGCGCCTCAGCATCTCGGATCACGAACCATAACCCCGGCGCTTCCGACCGAAGACGAACAAGTGCGGAGGTCGGCTGAAGAGCCAACCCGCCGCTTGCGTCTCGCACAATCGCATCCGCGAGCACGTCGAGACTGCCTCCTTCGTAATCGTCGACGAGATAGCCGGTGCTCCAGAGGGCCCCGACGGTCAGCGCCACAAGTGCTGCAATCATTGCAGCCTGCAGCGCCACAATTCTGCTGACCAGCAGCCATTTCAGGGAACGAGGCTTCGACCGCATTACGCCGTCTCGCGCAGCAGATAGCCGACGCCACGTATGCCACTGATCACCACGCCCGCGTTGGCATCCGTGAGCTTGCGGCGAGCCCGCGAAATATGCGTATCGAGCGCATTCGACTGGATATCGTCATTGATGCCGAAAACGGCTTCCATCAGCGTCTCGCGCAGCACCATGCGTCCCATCCGCCGCATCAGGGCTTCAACAACGAGCAATTCCCGCCGCGGCATCCGCAGATGAACCCCGTCGACATGCGCCTCGCGATGCGTGAAGTCGAATGACATGCGACCTATGCTCACGATGTCGGCCTGCACATTGGCTGGGCGGCGCATGATGGCCCTAAGCCGAGCCAGCAGCTCCTCAAAGGCAAACGGTTTCCCCAGATAGTCGTCAGCACCACTGTCCAGGCCGGCAACCCGGTCGATCAGGTCACCCTTTGCCGTCAGCACCAGCACCGGCACTACATTGCCGTTTGCGCGCAGCGACTTGATCAGTGAAAGCCCGTCGCCATCCGGCAATCTGCGGTCCAGCACCACCACGTCGTAAATGTCATCGCAGAGCGCGGCGTCAGCCTCCGCCAGGCTTGCCACATCGTCGACAACCATGTCGTGGCGGACCAGCCCACTGCGCAGAACCCCGACCATGGCCTGCTCGTCTTCCACCAACAGCACGCGCATCCAATCAGCTCCGTCGTTCACGCGCATAGTTTAGCCGGGCACCAGCGCCGCTGCATTGCGAAAACCTTGCAGGCAAGCTTTTACGAGAGATTTTTGGCTTATCCCGACGCCGCCGCCCCCCATCCTTCGAAGAATATTTGTGTGACAGGTTTTCTCAATCCGGGCGTGTGAGTTCTCGGCTCTTCACTGAATAGGACGAGATCAATGCCCTGCAATTTCGCCAGCCTCGCGGCTGAACGACGCGTCCCCCCTTCTGTTTATGGTTCGATCCTGGAGGGCCAGCATGTCGATCGCTGATATCCCGCCATTCTTTCTTGCCTGGCTTCGCAATCCACGCAGCATCGCGGCTGTGGCCCCATCAGGCGCCCGGGTTGCGGCACTGATGACCCAGGACATCGATTCTGCGACCGGACCCGTCATGGAGCTAGGACCCGGCACCGGGGCTTTCACCTATTCACTGCTCAAGCGCGGTGTGTGCGAGAAGGATCTTACGCTGGTCGAGTTCAGCGCTGATTTTGTCCAGCTCTTGAAGTCGCGCTTCCCCCAAGCCCGCGTTCTCAAGATGGATGCCACACGACTTGCCGACCTCAGGCTATTTGACCGCGCCTCGGCTGGCGCAGTCATCAGCGGGCTGGGCTTTCGTGCCATGCAGCCCAAGCAGGTCACCGCCATCTTGAACGGAGCCTTCAAATATCTGAGACCCAACGGCGCATTTTATCAGATCACCTATGGCCCACGCTGTCCGGTTCCCGAACCCGTTCTGGATCACCTGAACCTCAGTTCAGCGCATGTCGGCCGAACCGTCTGGAACATACCGCCGGCGTCCGTCTACCGGATTAGCAGATCCGATGACTGCGCCTGAGCTCACCATGCAAGTGCCGCACGCTGTCACCGTGCTGATGAGCTTCGGGCTTGCCGGCATCGGGTGTCTCGCCATTGCCGAAAAGTTCGTCCCTCTCTTTCCGTCCTATATCTTGCTGATGCTGTTGGGATTGACCGTGCCGGATGGCGGGGCACTCGCGCTGACCATCGCAGTCACGACATCAGGATCGGTTATTGGAGGGCTGTGCTGGTATGCGATCGGCTTGTCGCTTGGGCCGCAACGGGCGCGCGCGGCTGTGGCGCGTTATGGCAAATGCGTATTCCTGAAACTGCCATTCTATGACAGGCTGACCGACGCCTACCGCCGCAATCATTTCTGGGTGACACTGGCGGGGCAGGTCGTTCCGGCGGTTCGAATTTATCTTGCCTTGCCGGCTGGCGCGTTGAAGCTTGAAGCCAGAACTTTCCTGGCAGCGACATCGCTTGGCTGCCTGCTGTGGAATACGCCATTTCTGTGTCTTGGCTATGCCTTGCGCAGCAGCGGGCACGATCTGGCGCGAGTTGGCTTCTGGGCCGCCTTCGCCATCGTCATGTTCGAAGGCATAATTGTGCTCGCCATCCGATTTCGAAAGTTCAGGAAAGGTCGCTCACATCTTTAAACCGCACGCCGTCACTCCAAAGGAAGTCTTTGGTCGAAATGATGAAGTGTCGAACCGAGTGACAACCGGCAAGTTGCTGCTCATCCCCTGAAAGCGAATACCGCTCTGGCGCGCTCCACAGATCGCCTGCTCATGGATGGGGTCGAACTCACTCCATCTAGTCCGGAAGTGCACGACCAACGATGCACGCGCGTCCTTGGAGCCAGAGAAAATCGGCAGTCACAGACAAGCGCTGAACGATGTCGACGCGAGTCATGCGAACAAATGATGGGCGTCGTCGAAAACGGACGGGGCAAGGGCCCGAAGCTCGCTTGCTTCGTACGGAAGATGCTTGAGATACTGGGTCGTGAGCCCGGCAACAGCTTGCGCCTGGGCCAAGTCGCGACGGCGCTTGATTGGCTCGCGATCAGCTCGTTTCGACACCCAGAATTTGTGCGCGGCAAAAATCCGGGGATCGGGAACGACGAGGCGTAATGGCCCACCTTTTTCATCGATCGCGATTGCTTCGAAAGCAGGGGCATTTTCCAGCCATGCCAAGCCGGCGATCTCGACGGCAACCAATTCGTCGTCGGCCTTCCCAACAGTTTGCCGACTCTGCTTCCACTCCGGGGTCGCAAGCGGTTTGATCAGATCGACGAGATATCCGTCGCGGTTCACCGCGCGGAACGTTGCGGATGAACGCTCGAAGGACCGATCGACCTTGCGCAAGAGGTTGATGAGCGCTCCGTCTTCGACGTTTGTGTCAGCCATGATTCTGAGGGACTGGGGCGCATCCATGAGGAGGCCAATGTCTTCCGTAGACGTGATGCCCGGATCCACGAACACTCCGGCCGTCGCCTCATAGGCGTATATTGCATTGGTTCCCGCAATACGAATGCCTTCGCCGAGAAGACCGGCGTCATCGATTGCCCTGATAATTCTTGCAGCGATCAAGGGAACGCGTCCGAGCCTGAGCGCTCGATTGACAGCAGATTGGCGCTCCATCTGCTCCCGTCGCGCGGAGAGCGTCTCTTGGGCGGACGCGCGTGCCACTTCCCAATCCGCTTTGAGAGCTTCGCTCGCCGGCGAGCGGCGACCTTCCACCTTCTGGTGTCGTGCACCGGTGGAATCGTAGTAGCTTCGCATCAGGTGGTCGATGCCATTCACGGTGTGCCAGACGAGGGATCCCCGAAAGCTCTTCGCCTTTCTTTGGGCCTCCTTAAGCACGGCGAAGCGTTGGTCGGAATTGACTTTCTCACGACGCTGGTCGTTATTTAATTCAATAAAATCAGTCACATCAACAGCGATCAAACGATTTGCACGGAACTGTTGCAAGCCGCAATAACCGGCGGAACGACCGTTTGCAAGGCGCCGAGCGCCATGAACCTGCAGCCATGGGCCTTTGTTGTGGTCAGCGGTTCCGCGCGTCTGCGGGGATTGTCGGATGAGGCCAAGCGCTACACCATCGCCAATCTGCCCAAAGGTTCGCCGCTCGCTGGTCATCCTGCCGATAAAGAGTTCACGATTTTCCATGGTGCGCCGGCGCTGATCATCATTTGTGCCTCGAATGCCGAGAGACAGTCTGACGAGGATTGCTGCCTGGCCGGGCAGAATCTCATGCTTGCAGCTCATGCGAGGGGTCTAGGAACATGCTGGATAGGGTTGTCTCGGCCCTGGCTCAACGAGACGACGGTGAAGAAGGAGCTTGGGATTCCGCTCGCACTGAAACCAGTTGCCCCCATCATTATCAGCCGGGCGCAAAAATTACCTGCCGCCACGTCAAGAAACGAACCGCAGATCATTTGGGGATAGTGGTGATCGCCGATCCGCGCACGCTGGGCGAGTTGCGTAGGCACTTCCAGGCTCCGTTGAGAGCAAAGCTGGTAGGCGAGCTGGCCAAGGATCTCGTGAAACATTCCGCCGAGGCCATCGAGGACACGTTGACGACGGCTTGAGAGGCCGCCCAGATCATGGACCATGTCGCACTTGTGGCAACCGTATTAGTCTCGGTCAAGGAACGTCCGAGGCATCGGCCGGATCACCGACACGCGGAAGCTGCTGCTAGAGGAGAGAGAAGTTCGAGCCGAGAAAGACGAGAACCTGACCGGTGATCAGGGGAATTCGCAATATGAGACCATTCTCGCCGCTGTCCTGGATCGGCGATCCCGCGACGTAAGGGTGCACCTTCAGGATGTTTTTCCAGATCGTTGGAAAATCCGCTCCTTTGTTCCTTTCAGCATTGCACGCATTGAGAAGCCTCGCGACGATGTCCGTCATTGAACCCGCTTTAACTAAGCGCCTGATTTGAAATCATATGGAATGAATACGGCGGGCATGGTTTGATCTGGATCAAAAATGCCGGGCTGCTCAGCCCGACACAATAAGGTCGGCGTTGGCGGAGCTCAGGAAATCGGTCAGCTTGTCGCTCTCGTCATCGGCCGTCAGCACTTCATTGCGCGCCTTGATGCCATGCCCGGCCAAGAAGGTCGCAACATCCTGAATGCCGGCACTGATCCTGTCGCCGGGCTTTTTCTGTCGCTGCAGTTCGAGCTATCCGCATCATAGCGGCTGGGTAAAGGGCTCCCGCTGCTCCTAACCAAACGCCTGACCACCCCTCAGGATGAAGACGCATTTGCGGTGGATCAAAGCTCGCCTCGTCCCTTGTGATTACAAATGTCGCGAAAGATGGCCGTTTGGCCTTTGCCGCAACGGAGGCGAAATCCGATGAAGCTGATGGCATCTCTGTCCTTGGCGACATTTCCAGACGCGAGCTCCTCGAAAATCGCAGCGAATGCAGTCGCAGTCGCCAAGAATATCGAAGCGACGCTGCATGCTGTTGCCGTCAATGTCGACATTCCCGACGTTTCGAACGCGCTCTCGAGCTATTTGCTCGATCTTCCAAACAAGATACGAGAGGTCGAGGCGACCAGCCGCAAATGCGGCAGCGTCCTGCTGGAGGCGATTACGAAAGAAGCAGCGCATGGCGGTGTGACCCTCACCACGCAGGAGTTGACCGCAGCACCGGCCCGGATGGGCGATGTTGCCGCAAACCACTCCCGCTATTTCGATGTCTGTCTGGTCGGCTGGGCGCCGGCCAACCAGACGGCGCGGATGATAGCCGAGGCGATACTGTTCGGCTCGGGTCGACCGACCCTGCTTATTCCCGACTCCACGGACGTCGGGGTCCTTGGACATGTCGTTATCGCCTGGGACGCCAGCCGAGTGGCCGCACGGGCTGTTGCCGACGCACACGCGTTTCTCGAACGGGCCTCCATGATCACCGTTGTGACCGTGACCGATGAAAAGCCACTTCCTGGACAGGACATCGGCGAACGCCTTGCGCAGGGATTGAGGACGCGCGGTCTGGTGGCCGAGGCCGCCTCGATCCAGGCAGGGGATCGGTCGATCGGAACAGCTCTCCAGGAGCATGCTCTCAAGATCGGCGGCGACCTACTTGTCATGGGCGGATATGGTCACTCCCGCGTCAGGGACTTCGTGCTTGGCGGTGCCACCGAAGGCATTCTCGCGGATCTGCGTCTGCCTGTCCTGCTGTCGCATTAGGTTGTGGCGATATGAGAGGCAATCGCGACACGGATCCTGTTCTGCGCTTCCACGGCGCGGCTCATGGTGTCACCGGCTCTTGCTATGAGATCGAAACGCCGCGCGGGCGGATTCTCGTCGACTGCGGCCTGTTCCAGGGGTCGAAGTCGGAAAGGGAACTGAACTATGGTGCGTTCCCGTTTCCACCGGACGCGATTGACGCCGTCATTCTAACGCATGCACATATCGACCACAGCGGCCTTTTGCCGAAACTGGTCAAGCAGGGATTTGCCGGCCCGATCCACACCACTCGCGCCACCATCGATCTTTGCTCAGTCATGCTGCCGGATTCGGCTCATATTCAGGAAATGGAGGTCGAGCACCTGAACCGCCGCAACGCGCAGCGCGGTCGGCCGCCGGTCGAGCCGATCTACAGCCTGCGGGATGCGGCCGCTTGCATGACCTTGTTCCGGGCTCTGGAATACGGCGAATGGACCATCGTCACCGACGGCCTTCGCGCCCGCTTCTGGAATGCCGGCCATCTGCTTGGTTCGGCATCGGTCGAACTCGAGATCGACCGGCAGGATGCGCCCCTGCGCCTCATGTTCTCGGGCGACATAGGCCCCGGCCACAAGCTGCTTCAGACCGATCCAGAGGGGCCGTCGGGCGTCGATTATCTGATCTGTGAATCGACCTATGGCGACCGAGAGCGACCTGACGTCTCGCCGGAGCAGCGGCGATCCCAGCTCGGCGACATCGTTCGTGGCGCTGCCGAGGCCTGTGGCCCCCTCATTATTCCGTCTTTCGCGGTCGAGAGGACGCAAGAACTGCTGGTCGATCTGTATTTGCTCATGAAAGCGGGGGAGGTGCCGTCAGCCCCGGTCTTCGTCGACTCGCCGCTGGCAACACGCGCCAGTGCGATTTTTGAGCGCCATGCCAACGAGATCGAGCAGGGTGACGTGCTGCGCCTGGCCCTCAACTCGAAGGAGCTGCGCTTCACAGAGACGGTGGAACAGAGCAAGGCGATCAATCGCCTGACCGGCTTCTTCGTGGCGATCGCCGCCAGCGGCATGTGCGATGCGGGGCGAATCCGCCATCATCTCAAGGCCAATCTCTGGCGCAGGAACGCCACGGTGATGATGGCCGGATACCAGGCCCAAGGGTCGCTCGGGAGGATACTGCTCGACGGCGCTGAGCGTGTGCGCATCCAGGGTGAGGAAGTCGAGGTCAAAGCACGCATCACCCTGTTCGACCTCTATTCCGGCCACGCCGACGCCAGCGAACTGGTTGCCTGGCTCAAGGCCCGAACTCCGGTGAAGCAGCAGGTGTTCCTGACGCATGGAGAGGAGGCTGGACTCGGCGGCCTGCGTGGAAGGCTTGCAGGACTGATACCCGACGACAAGATCATCATCCCGAGGCTAGACGATGCTTTCCAATTGACCCCCGGTCGTAGTTTGCCGGTCGAGGTTAACGAGCCCCGCCGTCTGACGCCGGGAAAGATTGCCCGCCTCGACTGGCACAACGACCTTTCAAGGCTTCTCCTGGACGTAAACGAGGCGGTCACCGCTGCGGCCGACGAGAGGGGTCGCGCAGCGGTGATTAGGCGCATGCGCAGGGCGCTCGAGGACAACGACGCATAGAGGCCGTGAAGCGATGAACTGAAAGCGCGCGAACGCGTTGGTGTCCATTCGCTGCAGATCAAAGAACACAGGCCCGTGTCGCAGTCCGGCGACAGGGCGCCAACAGGCGATGGGAGCCAGACATGACAGAGCATACGACAATACCAGCTTCCAGTGGCCTTCTGTCCGATCGCGAGTTGCACGATATCGATGCCTATTGGCGTGCTGCCAACTATCTGACGATCGGCCAGATCTACCTGCTCGACAATCCGCTGCTGCGCGAACCGTTGCGGCTGGAGCACGTCAAGCCGCGCCTGCTCGGCCACTGGGGAACGTCGCCGGGCTTGAGTTTTATCTATGCACACCTCAATCGCGCAATCCGGCTCAGGGAAGCAAATGTGATCTATGTTTGCGGCCCAGGCCATGGCGGCCCGGCAATGGTGGCGAATACCTATCTGGAAGGCACCTACAGCGAATTCAATCCGGACATTGCGATGGACGAGCAGGGGATGCGCAAGCTGTTCCGGCAGTTTTCGTTTCCCGGCGGTATCCCGAGCCATGCAGCACCGGATGTGCCCGGCTCAATTCATGAGGGCGGAGAGTTGGGCTATTCGCTTTCGCATGCCTATGGCGCCGCCTTCGACAATCCCGACCTTGTCGTCGCCTGTGTCGTCGGTGACGGCGAGGCTGAAACGGGGCCACTGGCAGCCGCGTGGCATTCCAACAAATTCCTCAACCCGGCGCGCGACGGGGCGGTGCTGCCGATCCTGCATCTGAACGGCTACAAGATCGCCAATCCGACCATTCTGGCCCGCATTCCCGAAGACGAATTGCGCGCGCTGTTTGCCGGCTACGGCTATGAGCCGCTGTTCGTGGAGGGCCACGAGCCTGTGCTGATGCATGAGCGAATGGCGAGCGTGCTCGACGATGCGTTTGATAGGATCCAGGCTATCCAGCATGCCGCCCGCAACGGAGCTGCGGCGACCGCGTCACGACCAAAATGGCCAATGATCGTGCTGCGCAGCCCCAAGGGCTGGACGGGACCGAAAGAGGTCGACGGTCTGAAGACCGAGGGCTTCTGGCGCTCGCATCAGGTACCCTTGTCTGGCCTTGCGGAAAACCCGGCCCATCTCAAGCTGCTCGAGGAGTGGCTGAAAAGCTACCGGCCCGAGGAACTGTTCGACGCCGCCGGCGCTCCTGTGGCTGCGATCCGCGCCACGGCACCCCAGGCGACGAGACGTATGGGCGCCAACCCGCATGCCAATGGCGGCCTGCTGCGAAGGTCTCTGGATCTGCCGGCGTTGCATGACCACGCCATTGCGCTTGAGCGCCCTGGCGCCATCAAGGCTGAGTCGACGCGGGTCATGGGTCGTTTCCTGCGTGACGTCATGAAGTTGAACGAGGCCTCAGAGAACTTCCGGATCGTCGGCCCGGACGAGACCGCCTCGAACCGGCTTCAAGACGTGTTCGAGGTCACGGAACGTGCCTGGATGGAAAAGATTCTGCCCGAAGATGTCCATCTCGGCCGCGACGGCCGGGTTCTCGAAATCCTCTCTGAGCACACCTGCCAGGGTTGGCTGGAAGGCTATCTGCTCACCGGGCGCCATGGCCTGTTTTCCTGCTACGAGGCGTTTATCCACATCGTCGATTCCATGTTCAATCAGCACGCGAAATGGCTGGATGCCTGCCGCGATATCCCGTGGCGGCGGCCGATCGCATCGCTGAATTATCTGTTGTCCAGCCATGTCTGGCATCAGGAACACAACGGCTTTAGCCATCAGGACCCCGGCTTCATTGACGTCGCCCTCAACAAGAAGGCCGATATTGTGCGGGTCTACCTGCCACCGGACGCCAACACCTTGTTGTGCGTGACCGACCATGTGCTGCAGACCTGGAACCGCATCAACGTCATCGTCGCCGGCAAGCCGCCGTCTTGGCAGTGGCTGTCGATGGATAGGGCAATCATTCACTGCAGGGCAGGGGTCGGCATCTGGGACTGGGCGTCAACTGACGATGGGGCAGAGCCCGACCTCGTGATGGCTTGCGCTGGCGACGTCCCGACCCTAGAAACGCTGGCCGCGGTGCAGATCCTCAGGCAACAGGTTCCCGATCTCAGGATCCGGGTGGTCAATGTCGTTGACCTGATGACTCTTCAGCCAAAGGAATACCATCCGCACGGTCTGTCGGATCGCGATTTCGACGCGCTGTTCACTACCGACAAGCCGGTCATCTTTGCCTATCACGGCTATCCCTGGACCATCCATCGCCTGACTTATCGGCGCACCAACCACGACAACATCCATGTGCGTGGCTATAACGAAGAAGGGACGACGACGACGCCTTTCGACATGACGGTGCTGAATGGCCTCGACCGCTTTCATATCGTCCAAAGCGCCCTCGACTGGGTGCCGCGACTGAAGAGCGTGCGGGTCGGCCTGAAGCAGGCGATGGACAGCAAGCTGCTTGAACATCGAGCCTGTATTCGCGCCCATGGGCAGGATATGCCCGAGATCCTTGACTGGAAGTGGGGACAGGATGCTGATGCGGCGCTGAAGCGTCCAGATTGACCTCAAGCACATAGGGACGGAAACATATCGGATGGCTTCATGACCGATGCGATCCTTGTCCTGAACGGCGGTTCTTCGAGCCTGAAGTTCGCCGTCTTCGAAGGGCGTGACCAACTTCCGGTACTGCTGCGCGGCAATGTCTCCTCCCTCGGTCAACAACCGCGGCTGCGTGTCGAGGCCGCGGCCAGCGCGTCCAAGATCGATAGGAGCCTGGGCGAAGCACGGATCGATATGGACAAGGCGTTCGCGGCGGTTGCATCCGTGCTCGCCGATAACGATCTCCTGCGTCGCATCGACAGGGTAGGGCACAGGATCGTTCACGGCGGGCGTGACTTCACCGAAGCAACGCGGCTCGACGAACGCACGCTAAAAGCGCTGCGCTTGCTTGAGCCGATGGCGCCCATCCACCAACGAATCAATCTCGAGCTTGTCGCGCTGGCCACAAAGCTCTTGCCGCAGGCCCTCCAGATAGGGTGCTTCGACACGGCGTTTCATTCAGCCCGGCCGGAGCTCGCCAAAATCTACGGGCTACCGCGCGCAATGTCCGAGGCGGGCATCGTGTCCTACGGCTTTCATGGGCTGTCTTACAGCCATATCGCTGCAAAGCTGCATGATCGTTACGGCACCCGCGCGGGTGGCCGCACGATCGTCGCCCATCTCGGCAGCGGCGCCAGCCTGTGCGCCATGGACGCTGGACGGAGCATCGCCACGACGATGGGATTTTCGACCCTGGACGGCCTGCTGATGAGCACGCGTTGCGGCGCGCTGGACCCGGGGGTGATCCTCCACTTGCTGCAGGAACGGCGGCTGTCTGGGGACGAACTGGTCACGATTCTCTACGAGCAATCAGGCCTGCTCGGTGTGTCCGGAATATCTGGTGATATGCGGACGCTGATCGGCTCGGACGATCTTGCCGCCGCACAGGCTGTCGATCTCTTCGTCTATCGGATCGGACGTGAGATAGGATCGTTGGCCGCTGCCATGGGAGGGCTGGACACGCTGGTGTTCACTGCCGGCATCGGCGAAAACGCGCCCTTGGTCCGGGAAAGGATCAGCGCCGCCGCGGCCTGGCTTGGGGTCGGCCTCGACGAGGAGCGAAACCGAGGAGGCGAGGAGGTGGTCAGCGCTGCGAATTCCCGCGTCGATGTGCTTGTCATTCCAGCGGATGAAGAACGCGCCGTGGCCACGGACATGTTCATCTTCCGATCTGCCGCGCCCGCAACGGCCCGGGAGGGGCCACGATAGCTAACCGGCTGATCGCGATCCCAGTTCCCGCCGAACCAGGACAAGCGTCGCATCGTCGGGATCGGGCGTGACGGTGAAACCCATGTCGCGCTCGACCTCGATCGCAGCACGGTTTTCACGGCTCTCGATCGACTCGATCGCTTTGAGGCCGAGTTCTTCGGCATATTTCGCGATAGAGGCGAGCAGCTCCCAGCCAACGCCCAGATGCTTGCGATCCGCGCGAATGCATATCGCAACCTCGCCGTTTCGATCGGCCGGATCGCTCGCCAGCGTCGCAACCGCGATCAGCATCCCGTCGGTCGAGAATGCTAGAAAATTATGGATATGGGCGTCATCTGAACGCGTCATCGCCACCAGCCGTTCATGCGAGACTTCCTTCACAGCGCCGAGAAAGCGGAAGCGCAGGTCTTCCGGAGTCACATGGGTGAAGAACTCGGCCAGCGTCGGCTCATCTTCAGCGCGCGCGCGGCGCACGTCGAAGCGAAAGCCGGTGTGGGTGGTAAGTGTATTGTCCATCGTCATCTGGTCCTTGAACTGAGGCCGGTTCTGCGGCGTCATTGTCGTCTCTCCTTTTCGTAGGCAGGCACCCTCATTCGCCCATGGTCTGCAACACGTCCTGCTTGACGATTTCGATGCTGCGCAGGTTGAGCAGGCGGATGACGCCCTTGTCCTTCAGCCGGGTGAAGACCCGCGACACGGTCTCGATGGTCAGGCCGAGATAGTCGCCGATGTCCATACGCGACATTGGCAACTCAACCTGCCGCAAGCCGCCCTGCCGCTCCGCCATGTCAACCAGGAAAGCGGCGACACGTTCGATGGCGTTCTGGCGGCCGAGAACCAGCAGATGCTCCTGCGCGCGGGTCAAACCCTTCAGCGCCAAGGGCAATAGTTGGCGGGACATGTCCGCCCCGGTAGTGAGCCGCAGAACGCGGACAGCTGTGGCGTTGATTGCCTCTGCGAAGAAATGATGTGTTGCGTCTGCCTCGAACCCGAATGTCTCTCCGGCGAGGTGAAAGGCGCTGATCTGCCGGCGACCGTCGGCAAGCAAGCGGTAGATGCGCACGGCACCGAACTCGACCTGATAGAAGGCCCCAGCTTTCTCGCCCTGGGCATAGATTTCCGCGCCGGCGGGAAAAAAGCTCACCGGCTGCAGCGGCGCCGGGTCGAACGCATCCGGCAGGCTTGGTTGCACAGAATGCGACAGCAGTGAGATTCTGGAACTCGTGGGGGCGTGCATGGCTGTTTTCCCGGTTGATCCGTGACACAGCAATCGCGCGAATCCGGGGGCCGCGAAATTCGGTTATATCCCTACGGGAAACTACCTACTTAAACACGGAGCGGATTCGCAGCCGCCAAGTGCGGCTACGGCCTTCAACGAGCGATTACGCTGGCCTTGGACCGAATAGACGCCTAGCGTCGCGGTTGCGTCTCCCCAAAGGAGGGATACGGTTATGCAGGATCCCTACCGCGAATACATACATCACGAAAACATCAAGCATTTCAGGCACAAGCTCATATCCGAAACAGACCCGGACCGTCGTGCAACGCTTAAAAATCTGTTGGCCGAGGAATTGGCCAGATTTGCAACAATCAAAAAGAAACCAGTTGACTGACGCCCGGCCTGATTGATCCACGTCAAGCCACAAGCCAATCCGGATGCCTATGATCCCCTTAGCTTTTGCATAGCAATGGGGAGCCGTTTCGAACTTATATCAGGTCCGGGGCGGTTGATGCGCAACAATGTATCTTCCGCAGTTTGTGGTGGGAATGTTTGTCACCTCGGCCATCGTTGCGGTGTGGACCTACGCGGTAACGGGCTCGGTCTGGACAGCACTGGGCTGGGCGATTATCGACTTGGTCGTTCTGCAGGTCGGATACTTCGTCTTTGTCATACGCTTGGTTTACAAAGGCGCGACGGCAGACGCTGAGCCAGACTCGGCATCACTCAGCCATGTTTCGCCACCCCAAAGAGACGGCAAATTGCTTTAGCCGTCCCCAATGATCGCGACGCAGCCGTATCAATCACCCGTGGCACGCGCCTTGCCATGTTTTGCCAATCTCTGGGACAAGGTTGAATGCGCATTGCAATCCTGTCTGACATCCATGCCAATCGCGAGGCGTTCGACGCGGTCATGGAAGCTGTCCACGAACGCGGTAGTCCAGACGAGTTGGTATTGCTCGGTGATCTGGTCGGCTACGGTCCTGATCCCATCTATGTGATCGAGAAGGCCGCCCATCTGATGGCTGATGGCGCGCTTTGCATCATGGGCAACCACGACGAAGCAGTGGCGCTGAATCTAAGCAACATGACGGAGAACGCGCGGTTCGCAGTCCAGTGGACTCGCGAACGCATCGCTCCGGCACATCTTGATTTCCTGGCGCGACTGCCGCTCTCACTGCAATCCGAGGACCGTCTGTATGTGCACGCAAGCGCCGAGCGGCCGGGAAAATGGCCCTATATACGCGACGTGGATGCGGCGGAGCGCTGCCTCTCGGCAAGCGACGCCCGCTTCGTTTTCTGCGGCCACACCCACATTCCCGCCATCTACTACGCGCTGCCCGGTCGCCGGCCAACGCATTTTCAGCCGCATGACAATGTGGCGGCGCCGTTGTCCGAGATCAGGCGTCACCTGGTAGTCGCCGGCGCGGTAGGCCAACCGCGCGACGGCAACCCGGCGGCGTGCTTTGTTCTTGTCGACACGCAGCGACACGAGGTCACGATGGTTCGTGTTCCCTATGATTACGAAGAAACAGCCAGCAAGATTCAAGCCGCCGGCCTGCCTGGATGGCTTGGCATGCGTCTGAAGATCGGCCGCTAAGGAGACGTATTCGATGCAACGGTTTGAGGCAGGGGCGGTCATCGATGGTTTCGAGCTGGTCGAAAAGCTGCCCTCCGGCGGCATGGCCTCGCTCTGGCGGGCGACCAACCCCCGGTACGATTTCCCGCTTGTGCTGAAGATCCCGTTTCTCGACCCGGGCGGGGATGTTTCCGTCATCCTCGGTTTCGAGGCGGAGGAGCTGATCCTGAAACGCCTGTCGGGACCGCATGTGCCGCGTTTTGCGTCATCCGGCAGTCTGGCGCAGGTTCCCTATATTGCCATGGAGTTCGTGGCCGGCACCGGCCTGGCGGATCTCGTAGGCAACGCGCCGCTGCCCGTGGACGAGGCGGCAAGGATCGGCACCGATATCGCAACGGCACTCGCCGCCCTGCACCGGCAGAAGGTCGTCCATCTCGATCTCAAGCCCGAGAATATCATTCTCGCCGAGCGCGGCGCGGTGCTCCTCGACTTCGGGCTCGCCCGGCATGCAGAGCTTCCCGATCTTCTCGGCGCGGAAAGCTCGGTGCCGATGGGTACCGTCGCCTATATTTCGCCGGAGCAGGTGCTCGGAGAGCGATCCGATCCTGCAAGTGACCTGTTTGCATTAGGTTGCATCCTCTATCAGCTGGCTACGGGCGAGGAGCCGTTCGGGCGGCCGGCGACTTTCGCGGGGATGAAGCGCAGGCTCTATCATACCCCCAGGCTGCCGCGCGATATCAACGACGCCATTCCGCGGTGGTTTGAAGCCATCATTCTGCGATGCATGGAGGTGGACAGGTCTCGACGATATGTCGAGGCGGCGCACGTTCTGTCCGACCTGAGGAATCCCGACCAGGTCGTGGTTGTCAGGCGTAAGCCCCAGGACGAGGGGGTGTGGGCCGCAATCAAGAAGCTGTTTCGCAAGACGGATGACAGATCGCTTGTCGGCAAGCCGACCTTGTCGAGAACGCAGGCCGGACCGTCAATTGTTCTTGCCGCAGTCGATCTGGCCAATGGTAGTGATGCGCTGGCAGGCGAGGTTCTCAACGAGACCGCCCGCGTGCTTGCCTCGCGCGAGGATTCCTGGCTGGCCTGCGTGACGGTCCTGAAGACAGAAGTCATCGGCGAGACGCCGGCGACCGACGAAACAGGGCGCTCAGTCTACTTGAAGCGGCTCGTCGCGCTCAAGGATTGGGCCCATCCACTGCATCTGTCGGAAGACCGCGTCAGTTATCATGTGCTTGAAGCGGTCAGTCCCGCCGATGCGATCCTCAACTACGCCGAGCACAATGACGTCGGGCACATCGTCGTTGGAGCGCGGGCGTCCTCGGCAATCCGCCGCCATCTCGGCAGTGTCTCGACCAAGGTCGTGGCACAAGCCCTTTGCTCGGTTTCAGTGGTCCGATTGAAAGCAGTCGAGGAACAAGGGCCACGGCCGCTTTGATGCGCTTCGATCGGGATTCAGGGCCGTCTTGACAAGGATCAATGATGGGTAGGCCCATTGCCCGTCAGATGGCTGCTCAAATGGGGAGCAGCCATGAAGACGAATGAAACGCCTCGATACGACGCGAGTGTCAACACAACCGGTTGCTGCCCCAAATTCAATCCCGAGGGTTGGGACAGCCAGGAACTGCACTTCAAGGACAAGCGGTTCGTCAAAGCCACAACCCACAGCGTCATGCACATCCCGATGAACATGGGCAGCGTATTCGCGCGCGTTAATAGGCACATGGAAGACGCCGGCGCTTCCGATCTCGATCAGTTTATCGTGCTCAGTAAAGATGTCCCGCCCTGGACCAGCGAACATCTGTTTGCGGTCTCGAAACCTGTCGCCAACGAGGAGATGACCACGCTGAGCGGCGACTATGTGACCAAATTGTTCGAAGGGCCGTACAGCCAGGCGAGGACCTGGGACGAGGAAATGCGGCAGATTGCGCGCGATCGAAACACAGAGCCGGGTGATGTGTATTTCTTCTACACGACATGCCCGAAATGCGCGAAAGCCTATGGCAAGAACTATGTCATCGGTGTCGTGGCAGCAGCCTAGGGC
>NZ_RZRQ01000116.1:0-17317 GCF_003997785.1 Mesorhizobium sp. M7D.F.Ca.US.004.01.2.1
GAAAAAGACAGCGGAGAAAAACAAGGCAACCGCCGAATACATGTCCGAGGCAAGGGCCCGGGAGATCAAGACGGCAAGGCTGAGGGAGCTGCGGCTGGCCAAGGAAGAGGCCGACCGCGTCGCTGAAGCCCTGAACCCGACGCCGAAGAAGAAGCGGGTGACCAAGAAGGCCGCCGCCACGGAGGTCAAGACATGAGCCTCACCTTCCCCAACCGCAGCCGCAGCTATGACGAAGCCGGCAAGCGCATCCGTTTCGTCGGCCATGACGGCATGTTCCAGATCTCGTTCTCCGTCGCAGCCGACGCCATGGCCAAGATGCGGCCGGGAACTGCTGCCGACGAGGCTGGCTACCTCCAGACATTCGACACCGAGAGCAGCGCCATCCGCGAAGTGGCGGCAAAGGCCTACGACCGCACCCACAAGAGCATGTATGTGCTGACGGCAGCCGATTTCGGCTGATCAGCCCAATGCATGTCGCTCAAAACAAAGATTAAAGATCCATCTCCTCGACCATCGCGCGTATCTTCGCAGCCTTTTCAAAATGGTCGAGGCGGTGCGTTCTGATCCACCATTCGGCGGCTTCCATCAGGAGTTCGGGGTCGTCGTTCCTGTTGGCGAAAAACGCGTAGAACGACACGCCGACGCCGGCCCCCTTCTCGGAGATCTTGCGGTCGCAGACCTCCAGTATCTTCTGCTTCAGGCTGGCTCTCACGGGAATCCCTTGATTTGCGGTGCGGCAGGCTTCTGCCGGCGGCCGGTACGGATCAGGCCTTGCGCTCGGCCCGCTCGCGGCGTTTGACGTCGCGGACATTCATCTGCACGACCATGTCCTCGGCCTCACGCGGACCCATCCCGACCATCACCTTTTGCCGGACCACGGCAGGCTGGCCGGTGAAGACGTCGATGATGCTCCAGCTCTGGGGGAGCTCCATGCGCAGCGTGTAGCGGTTGGCCATGCCGGTCAGCCCTGCATCATGAAAAACACGGCGCCCAGGATCAGCACCGTCCAGGCGATGACCGACAGCTTCAGCATCATGCCGCCATGCGCGGCCACCAGCTCCCGCAGGCGCGACACGACACCCGCCGACGACGCCGGCGCCACCAGGGCGACAGGCGCCTTGAGGCCAAGTTTTCCAAAGACGGGCAGCAGCGACGGTTCACGCACGAAAATGACCTCGAATGTCGGGAAGAGCGGAGCAAGGACGCTCATGTCCCTTCCATAGCACTCTTTTCGCGAGCGCCCTGCATGCCAAATGCAAATGGGCGCCACCGACTGTGGAAGATGTGCGGGCCAGGTCGGCGAGGGCTGTAGAACAAACAGCCGCCAGATCTCACGCCGCGGCGCTGCGGCCTCTCACGCCGGCTTGCGCCTTGAAGATGCGGAACGTGTTGCGCCCTGCCGCCTTGGCGGCATAGAGCGCGGTGTCGGCCTGCGCGAACAGATCGCAGGGCGCGCCCGCTTCAGCGAAGGCGATGCCGACCGAGGCGCCGAGCCCGAGCGACTGGCCACAGGCGGCGACCGGCTTGCCCATCGCCTCGATGATGCGGCGCGCCAGACCCGAGACCGCCCCACGATCGAGATGCGGCCCAACCAGCACCGCGAACTCGTCGCCGCCGACGCGGGCCACCAAATCGGCCTCGCCGCAGCCGGCGGCAAGCCGCTTTGCCGCTTCCTTCAGGCATTCGTCGCCGACGACATGGCCGAACGTATCGTTGACGGCCTTGAAGCCGTCGAGGTCGACCAGAAGCAGCGCGCCGAGCGGGCGGCCCTCGTCGGCATGCGCAAGCCGCGCCTGGAACCGGCCGCGATTGGCAAGCCCCGTCATGACGTCATATTCGGCGAGATAGCGCATCCGGTCCGACAGGATCTTCTCTTCGGTGATGTCCTGCTTCATGCCGAAGATGCGCACGGGAACGCCCTCCTCGCACTCGACCGTCGCGGTGATGCGGATCCAGCGGCTGCGGCCGGTGAAAGTGGTGATCTCGGCGTCGAGATTGAAGCCGCTGCGCTCGGCGATCGCGCGACCGCGCAATGTGTCCAGCGCCTTACGCGACTCCGCCGGGTAGCACTTGATGATCTCCGAGCGATCGAGCACCGAGCCGCGCGGCAGGTCGAACAGATCATAGACGACATCGGTCCATGCCAGTTGCTCGCCGGGCAGGCTGCACTCCCAAACGCCGAGGCGCGCGGCGACCGAGGCGCGGTCGAAAATCTTGCGGCTGTGCGCCAGCGAAAGCTCCTGGCTGGCGATCAGTGCCGCCTGCGCCGCGAGCTCCGCCTTGAGCCGGGCGATTGTGGTGGCGGCGGCGCGGTGGCGTTCGTCGGCGCCTTGCATGGCCGCCGTCACGCCGGCGCGGGGCCGCGCCGGGCCTTTCGGACTGTAGGGCGTATCGGACATGTCGAGGCTCTGCTGTCTTGGCGGGAGATCACCATGGCGCGCAAGCGATTAACACTTCACTGACAATCAGTGGTTCCTCGCCCCCACGGGAGTGGGAGAGAGGAACCCAAGCCTTGCTATCTCTGACCTTTCTCTCCACCAACGGAACTCCCACCCACTTTTCTCCTTGAACGACCTCCCGATCTGGCCTAGCCTTGACTTGAGAAAAGGTTTTTTCAAACAGTTCCGATCAGGCTTGGCCATGTGCCGGGTCTTTTTTCGGACCTTAAGAGAAAACCTTTTCCCAACTGAGGATTCTCGGCGCCATGCCATCGGACGATCTGCCTGTCCCGGTCTTTTCCAAGCCAGTCACCTTGCGTGACGTGGCCGCGCAGGCCCGCGTCAGCGTCGCGACCGCCTCGAAGGCGCTCAACGACCAGGGGCGCATGACGGCCGAGACGCGCGAACGCATCCGCGAGACAGCCCGGCGTCTCGGCTTTCGGCCCAACAGCCTGGCGCAGAGCCTGCTCAGGCGGCGCAGCTTCACCGTCGGCCTGCTCACCAACGATACTTATGGCCGTTTCTCGCTGCCGCTGATGTCGGGCATTTCGGACGCGCTGGTCGACAATGGCGTCTCGGTGTTCCTGTGCAATGTCGAGGAAGATCCGCGCCTTGGCCAGATGCATGTCGACGCCATGCTCGACAAGCGCGTCGACGGCATCATCGCCACCGGCAAGCGCATCGACCGCCATCTGCCTGTCGACCTCTCCAATCTGCGCGTTCCGGTCATCTATGCCTTCACGCAGCCCGATCCCGACGCCATCGCCTTCGTCTCGGACGACGCCGAAGGTGCCCGGCTGGCGATCGAGCATTTCTGTCGGCTGGGTCGCAAGCACATCGCCCATGTCACCGGACCGGCGAGCTTCGCCGTGGTGCATGCCCGCGCCCAGGCTTACCGCGACGTGCTGATCGAAAACGGCCTGTCGGTCACCGAGCCGCTGCTCGGCTCCTGGTCGGAAGCCTGGGGTCACGAGGCGGTGGCGCACCTGTTCGACGGCAAGAGCGAGAGGCCGGATGCCGTCTTCTGCGGCAACGACCAGATCGCGCGCGGCGTCATCGATGCCTTGCGCGAGCGTGGCTTGAGCGTTCCCGGCGATGTCGGCGTTATCGGTTTCGACAATTGGGAGATCGTGGCCGAGGCGACGCGCCCGCCGCTGACCTCCGTCGATATGAACCTGGTCGCACTCGGGCGCGAGGCCGGGCTGACCCTGCTTTCGCTGGTCGGCGGCAAGCCCGCCGCGCCGGGCATTCGAAAACTGCCGTGCCGGCTGGTGGTGCGGCAGTCATGCGGCCATCCGCTGGATGGCTGAAGACGAAGCGCCGCGTGATCGGCGCCAAGCCGCGAAGCGCGGCCAACCCTGGAGGAGGAGAACATGAGGAACCTGATTGCCAAACTGGCCCTGGCCACTGCCGTTCTGGGCAGCGGGCTTGGCACTGCCGCCGCCGAGACGGCCAACATCTGGGTGCGCGCCGACGGCTCGAATTTCATGCCGAGGATCGTCGACGCCTACAACAAGGCGCACACCAACCAGGTCAAGCTGGACATCATCCCCAATGCCGAGATCATCCCGAAATATGGTGCCGCGGCCGCCGGCGGCACCGCGCCCGACGCGCTGTCGCTCGACCTGATCTACACGCCCTCCTTCGCCGCAGCCGGCCAGCTGGAGGACATCACCGACTGGGCCAAGTCCCTGCCCTATTTCGCCAGCCTGTCGCCGGCGCATGTGAAGACCGGAACCTACAAGGATCACATTTACGGCCTGCCCTTCTCCGCCGACGCCTCGGTGTTGATCTGGAACAAGAAGCTGTTCAAGCAGGCTGGCCTCGACCCTGAAAAAGGCCCGGCCAACTGGGCCGAGATCGCGGCCGACGCCGAGAAGGTCAACGCACTCGGCGGCAACATCAAGGGCTTCTACTTTTCCGGCAATTGCGGCGGCTGCAACATCTTCACCTTCACGCCGCTGATCTGGGCGTCTGGCGGCGACATCCTCTCGGAGGACGGCTCCAAGGCGACGCTGGACAGCCCGCAATTGCGCGGCGCCATCGATCTCTACCGCTCGATGGTCAAGAAGGATCTGGTGCCGGCAGGTGCGCAGACCGACACCGGCGCCAACTTCTTCGCCGCCTTCGCCGCCGGCAATATCGGCATCTCGCCGTCCGGCGCCTTCGCCATCGGCGCGCTCAACACCCAGTATCCCGATATCGACTACGGCGTCACCTTCCTGCCGGGCAAGGATAGCGGCTGGTCGTCCTTTGCCGGCGGCGACAATTTCGTCGTCACCAAGGGCACCACGAAACTGCCCGTGGTGAAGGAGTTCCTCGATTTCGCCTATTCGCTCGAGGGCCAGACGATCCTCGCCAAATACGGCAGCCTGCCGGTGCGCGGCGACATCGCCAAGGACGCGCTGAAGGATCTCGATCCACGCTACCAGATCGCCGCCGAGGCAATGGCCAAGGGCCGCACGCCTTATTCGGTGGTGTTCAACGACCTGATCAACTCCGCCAACGGGCCGTGGACGCAGATGATCAACGAGGTCTTCTTCGGCGACGATGTCGACGGCGCGATCGCCAATGCGCAGGAGACGATGCAGTCGATCATCGACCAGGCGCCGCAGAAATAAGCGCCAACCCCACCTCCCCCTCGAGGGGAGGTCGGACCGCAGGTCCGGGTGGGGTCGTCTCGGCAGTGCTCGACGTTTTCTGACGTCGGCGCGCTGTAGAGACGACCCCACCCCCGGCCTTCGGCCGGCCCCTCCCCTCAAGGGGGAGGGGGACGCAGTGCCAACGGAAGAGCAGCCATGACCGTCATCACCGCAGCAACCACCGCCCCGCCCCGCGCCCGCAAAGTCGCCGGCCGCCGGCAGTGGATCGGCCTGCTTTATGTCGCGCCGGCTGTCGCGCTGGTCGTCGTCTTCTTCCTGATCCCGCTCGGCATGACGGCGTGGATGTCGCTGCACAACTGGCCCTTGATGGGCGAGCACTTCTATATCGGCCTCGGCAACTATGTCGCCATCCTGCGCGACACCAGGTTCTGGAACGCGCTGCGCTTCACCGCCTACTACACCGTGATCGTCACCATCGCGATCTTCGTGGTGGCGTTTCCGCTGGCGCTGTTCGTCGAACGGCCGCGGCCGCTGACCAATCTCTACCGGACCATGTTCTTCATGCCGGCGGTTGTCGGTTTCGCCTCGGCCAGTCTGCTCTGGTCGTGGCTCTTGAATGTCGATTCCGGCCTGTTCAGCCCGGCCGCCTACGACCTCGGCCTGATCGACAGGAAGTTCAACCTTCTGGCCACCTTCCAGCCGGCCTTCTGGTCGATCATCGCCATGGTCGTCTGGAAGGTCGCCGGCTTCACCATGATCATCCTGATGGCCGGCCTGCAATCGATCCCGCAGGATCTGCAGGAGGCCGCCGTCATCGACGGCGCCGGGCCTTTCGCCAGGTTCAGGGCGATCACCCTGCCACTGATGCGCCGTACGCTCGCGCTGGCGCTGATCCTGTCGGTCGCCGGCTCGATCCTCGCCTTCGACCAGTTCTACATCATCCTGCGCGGCGGCCCGCGCAACCAGACGCTGACGGCGGTCTACTGGATCTTCAACCAGTCCTTCGTGTCGTTCAAGCTCGGCTATGGCGCGGCTTTGTCGATGGTGCTGCTCGTCGTCCTGGTGGCGCTCAGCCTCGTCCAGCTGTGGCTGCTGCGCAAGCCCGAGGGGCTCGACTGATGGCGCAGGCCGCCTACCGCAACCGCCGGCTTCTGGCCCGCATCGGTGAGCATTCGACCGGCGTCATCGCCTCGGTGCTGTTTGCGGCGCCGATCGTGTGGGCGGTGCTGTCGGCGTTCAAGCCGGCGCAGGAAGCACGCCTGCCGCCGCTGCCGCCCTGGCCGACATCAGGCTTCTCGCTGGAGAACTATGCCACGCTCAACAGCTTCGGCGACGGGCTGTGGGTCTCGGCACAGAACAGCATCTACGTCTCGGTGATGACGGTGGTGCTGTCGGTCGCAGTCAGCGTGCTGGCCGGCTACGGCTTTTCGCGGTTCCGGTTTCCGTGCAAGGACCTGTTCTTCATCCTCATCCTGTCGACGATCATGATCCCGTTCCAGTCGATCTTGACGCCGATCTTCCTGGTGCTGACCAAGCTTGGCCTGCACAACACGCTGACCGGCCTAGTCGGCGTCTATGTCACGCTGCAACTGCCGTTCTCGATCTTCATGATGCGCAACGCCTTCGACGCGGTGCCGCGCGAGATCGAGGAAGCCGCCCGCATGGACGGTGCCAGCAATCTCACCATGCTTTTGAAGGTGATGCTGCCGCTGGTCTGGCCGGGCGTCGTCACCATCGCGCTGTTTGCCTTCCTCGGCGCCTGGAACGAATTCCTCGCCGCCCTGGTGCTGATGACCGACCAGTCCAAATTCACCCTGCCGGTGATGATGACCGCACTGCAATCGGGCCGCTTCGGCGCCATCGACTGGGGCGCGGTGCAGGCGGGCGTCACCGTGATGATGGTGCCGTGCCTCATCCTTTTCCTGGCCCTGCAGCGCTTCTACATCCGCGGCCTGATGGCCGGGGCCGTCAAATAGACAGACCGAATGGAGTAAGTTCATGACCGCATCGCCATCCGCAAAGACCGGAAAACCAAAGCTCGCCTTCCGCCCGCTGCCGGTGCCGCAGGTCGACGTGCACGGCTTCTGGGGCGACCGCGCCGACGCGGTCGCCACGCGCACCGCCGACATCCTCTACGAGCGCTGCGTCGAGGCGCGCATGCTGGAGCAGATCGATCCGGACCGGCCCTCGCCCGGCATCGTCATCCCCTTCCATGTCAATGACGGCTTCACCGCCCGCACCGTGACGACGCAGATGTTCTGGGATTCCGACTGGGGCAAGACCATCGAAACCGCGGCCTATTCGCTCTATCGGCGCAAGAACCCCGAACTGGAGAAGAAGATCGATGTCGTCATCGACATGTATGAGAAGCTGCAGCAGGAAGACGGCTATCTCTCCAGCTGGTACCAGCGCATCCAGCCCGGCCTGCGCTGGACCAATCTGCGCGACTGCCACGAGCTCTATTGCGCCGGCCATCTGATCGAAGGCGCGGTCGCCTACTACCAGGCCACGGGAAAACGCAAGCTGCTCGATGTGATGTGTCGCTTCGTCGACCATATCGCCACGGTGCTGGGGCCGCAGCCCGGCCAGAAACATGGCTATTGCGGCCATGAGGAAATCGAGTTGGCGCTGGTCAAGCTGGCACGGGTGACAGGCGAGCAGAAATACATGGAGCTGGCGAAATACTTCATCGACGAGCGCGGCCGGCAGCCGCATTATTTCGACGAGGAGGCCCGCGCCCGCGGCGCCGATCCGAAGGATTTCCACTTCAAGACCTATGAGTATAACCAGTCGCACAAGCCGGTGCGCGAGCAGGACAAGGTGGTCGGCCACGCGGTCAGGGCGATGTACCTCTATTCGGGCATGGCCGACATCGCCACCGAGTATGGCGACGACACGCTGCGCACCGCACTCGACCTTCTGTGGGACGATCTCACCACCAAGAGCCTCTACATCACCGGTGGGCTCGGACCGTCGGCGGACAATGAGGGTTTCACCAGCGACTACGACCTGCCCAACGAGAGCGCCTATGCCGAGACATGCGCCGCGGTCGGGCTGGTGTTCTGGGCCAGCCGCATGCTCGGCATGGGACCGAACGCGCGCTACGCCGACATGATGGAACGCGCCCTCTACAATGGCTCGATCTCGGGCCTGTCGCTCGACGGCTCGCTGTTCTTCTACGAGAATCCGCTGGAAAGCCGGGGCGCCCACAACCGCTGGAAATGGCACCGCTGCCCCTGCTGCCCGCCCAATATCGGGCGCATGGTCGCCTCGATCGGCAGCTATTTCTACAGCTTGGCCGACGATGCGCTGGCCGTTCATCTCTATGGCGATTCGACCGCCCGCTTCGACATATCAGGCATCCCGGCCAGCCTTGCCCAGGCGAGCCGCTATCCCTGGGACGGCGCCGTCGAGATCACGCTCGAGCCGCAGGCGCCGGTCGAGTTCACGCTGCACCTGCGCATCCCAGCCTGGAGCGCCGCCGCCGAGCTGAAGATCAATGGCGAGGCGGTCAAGCTGGCTGAAATCACCAGCGACGGCTATGCCGCGATCCAGCGGACATGGAAAAAGGGCGACCAGGTGCGGCTCGATCTCGAAATGCCGATCGAGCGGCTCTATGCCAATCCGCAGGTGCGCCAGGATGCCGGCCGCGTCGCGCTGTCGCGCGGTCCGCTGATCTACTGCGTCGAGGCATCAGACAATGACAGCCAGCTGCATCGCGTGTCCCTGCCGAGGACGGCCAGCGTCGAAGCACGGCACCGGCCGGAGCTTCTCGGCGGTGTGGTGACGCTGTCGGCCACAGCACTTGCCGACGCCGCCGACGGTTGGCAAAGCGGGCTCTACAGGCCCGAGCCGCCGGCCACCGCCGAGACGCGCCTGACCGCCATTCCCTACTTCGCCTGGGACAACCGCGAGCCCGGCGAAATGCTGGTATGGCTCAGGGACGGGTGAACGACAGGCGTCCGATCTCCTCGGCCACCAGCGCCTGCAGCTGCCACAGATTGCGGTCGCGGATGCCGCAGGCTTCGAGGTGGCGGATGGTCTCGAACAGATATTCGGCACCCGAGCCCCAATGGCCGACGGCTGTCGCCAGCGTCGCCGCGATCGCCTGCTTGTCGAGCTTGCCGGCATAGCGCGGATTGGCCGGATCGACGACGAAGCCGAGCGCGCGGCATGAGCCGCCTGCGGTCCTGACCTGCAGCCAGCGCGGCACGTTGACGGCCGGCAGGATGGTCATCTCGCGGCGCAGCAGCGCTTCGAGATTGGCCGCCACCGGCTCGGCGATCTCGAACACCATGCCCTGGCACTGGCCGCCGCGATCGAGCGCCATCATCAGGCCGGGCTGCTCGACGGTGCCGCGAAAACGCTGCACCGTGAAGCAGAACGAACGGTGCCAGCCGGTCGCCACCGCGCGTTCGCCGCCGCTCACCTCGCCTGCGGGTTTCCACAGCAGCGAGCCATAGGCAAACAATTTCAGCGGCCCGGCTGGAGCCGTGGCCAGCACTTCGTCGCGGATGCGCGCATAGTCCGCATCGGTCATGTAAACCATGCCCGGCGTCGGCCCGGCATCCTCTACCGCGCGCATGGTGCGGGCAACGAGGTCCGCGGTCAGAGCCATCGGCGCCTTGCGTGGTGGTGCGGTGGAAATCGGCTTGTTCATTCTTGCGCCTCGGGCATCGTCGCCATGTTGCTCAAGGCAAGGAGATTCTCAAGGGACGGCCGGACACGCGGACTCAAAATCTGAACAGCCACGCCCAACCGCCTGAAAGGATTCGTAAGTATCGACTATCCTAACGCCCCGGCGCCGCACTCAGTTCGCTGCGCCGCCAGGCGGCCGGCGAGATGCCGACCGAGCGCTTGAACTCGCGCCCGAAATGATAGACGTCGCAGAAGCCGCAGGCCTCGGCCACTTCGGCCAGCGGCTGGTCGCCCTGCACCAGCAGCGACTGCGCCTGCATCAGCCGCTCGCGCATCAGCCACTGGTGCGGGCTGGTGCGCAGATGCTTCTGGAACAGCCGCCTTATCTGAGAGGCGCCAAGGCCGGTGACAGTGGCGAGGTCCGGCGCCGTCCAGGCGGAGCCGGGCGCGGCGCGCATGGCGTCGAGTGCTGAAGCGAGCGGCTTCGGCAGATCGTCATTGCCGGCGCCGTTCACCGCACGGTCGACCAGAAGCAGGAATTCGGCGACCAGCTGGTTGAGGCGCAGGTCGAGCCCGGCGTCGCGCCGCCGCAACGCCGCGAACAGCCGCTCGAACCATGGCGCCGGACCGGTGCCTTCCGTGAACACGGTCCGCAATATCCCTTCGCCGAACAATTTCCGCCGCAGGATGGCCGGATCGGGCCCGTCGAGCCTGAACCAGAGCAAGGTCCAGGGATCGGCCGGATCGGCCGCGTGCACATGCGGCGCCTCGTTTGCCATCCACACCAGCTGGTTGGCGCGCACCTCCAGCCTCTGCCCCAGCGTCTCCACGAAACCCCGGCCCGACAGGCAATAGAGGATGTCCTGGCCGGGATAGACGGGCCGTTCGATGCGGTAGTCGGGCGCCGCGGCGACCTTGCCGGCGCGCAGCACGCTGAACGCCGTGCGCGTCCATCCGGCCGCCGGCACATAGTGGAAACTCTCGAAAACCGACGTCTTTGCCATCATGCGCGTTTTATACAAAGCGAGTGCCTTGCTGTCCATTTTGTTCGCTTCCAAGCGTCGCTATGGTCGATCTCAAGAGGACGGGATTTCGGCGGGTAGTGGCCGGATCCCCCAAGTTTTGCGGGCTTTCCAGGCGCCTTGCGCCAGCGGCGGCCCCGATGGACCAGGGAGGCAAGACGACGTTGGCGATGACCAAGCAGGAAACCGAGCTCTACGCCCGTGACGGGTACATTATCCGCAGGGGACTGCTGAGCGTCGCGGAAGTGGAGGATTTCCGAGACCACGCCCGCAAGCAGCTCGAGGCCGAGAACAAGAGCGGCGCCGTGATGGCCAAGGGCGACAAGGAAGGCAAGACCACTCTTCTCAAGATGTGGACCAAGGCCGAGGACGACAAATACGGCCTTCTCGCCCGCGACGAGCGCATGGTCGATCTGGCCGAGGCCGCCGTCGGCAAGCCGATCTACCTCTACAGCCACAAGATGACGATGAAGCAGCCCAATGAGGGCGGCGCCTGGGAATGGCACCAGGATTTCGGCTACTGGTACAATTACGGCTGCTTGGCGCCCGAGATGATGAGCATCTATGTCGCGCTCGACAAGGCGACCCGCGAGAACGGCTGCCTGCAGGTGCTGAAAGGCACGCACAAGCTCGGCCGTCTCAACCATATCAGAGAGAACGACCAGACCAATGTCGAGCAGGAACATCTGGACGCGGCGCTGAAACGCTTCGAGCACATCTATGTCGAGATGGAAGCCGGCGACGCCCTGATCTTCGACGGCAATCTGCTGCACCGCTCCGATGCCAACCGTTCGGACACCTATCGCTGGGGCTACATCTGTTCCTACAACGCCGTCGAGAACGCGCCGTTCAAGAAGGTGCGCGACTACGGAAATTTTGACGAGATGCACAAGGTGCCGGCCGGGTCCTTCCGCAAGGCGTCCTGACGCCGCAAATACAGGGTGTGGCGGTCAGCCCACGCCCGGCCATGATCCGGGGAGCCGCAACCGGACTCCCGAAAAATCATGGCGGAACAGGGAGATAGAGCCTGATCCTGAATCAGTTCGGGACCGGCTCCAAGGCAACGGCCCGCGCACGAGCTCGGCTCGGGTCGATGAAACGGAGGAGTGGCCACGCTGGTGAGGACCGGCGGGCCACGCGCAGGGAGGATGCTGTATGGCCGATGCGGTCAGGACCGGCGCGCGCGCGCCAGCCACGGACCGATTCACGATGGCGCGGCTGTTGCGGGCGCGCGAGGCAGGCGTGTTCATCGCGCTGCTCGTGCTGTGCCTGTTTTTGTCCTTCGCCACCGATGGATTCCTGACATCGCTGAACCTGCTCAATGTCGGGCGCCAGATCTCCTTGCTCGGGATCATGGCGGTCGGCATGACGTTCGTGCTGATCGCCGGCGAGGTCGACCTGTCGGTCGGCTCGACCTACGCATTCTCCGGCCTCGCCACAGGCATGCTGATCATTGCCGGCTGGACGCTGCTGCCGGCGATCGGCGTCGGCTTGCTCACCGGCGTCGCCATCGGCCTCATCAACGGCGTGCTTTCCACCTATGGCCGCCTGCCCTCGCTGATCGCCACGCTCGGCATGCTCTCCATCGTACGTGGTGCGGCCCTCATCCTGACCAACGGCCAGCCGGTGACGGTCAACGCCCGCAACGGCGCGTTGCCGGAAGTGCTGCAAACCTTCTCCTTCATCGGCCAGGGCTACCTGTTCACCATCATCCCGATGCAGCTGGTGTTCTTCGTCATCGTCGCGGTGCTGGCCTTGATTGTGCTGTCCTTCTCCAATTTCGGCTTCCGCGTCTATGCCGTCGGCGGCAGCGCCAAGGCCGCGCGGGTCTCCGGCATCTCCGTCAACAAGGTCAAGATATCAGCCTTCATCCTGATGGGCGTGCTCGCCGCGCTTGCCGGCATTCTGGGCCTCGCCTTCCTGCCCTCCAGCCAGGCCGGACGCACCGGGCTCGGCCTGGAGCTCGACGTCATCGCTGCCACCATCGTCGGCGGCGCCTCGCTGTCGGGCGGCGAAGGCACCATCCTCGGCACCATTCTGGGCGTGCTGATCATCGGCGTCATGCGCAACGGCCTGGTGCTGCTGGGCGTGTCGCCCTTCGTGCAGGAGCTGATGATCGGCCTGGTCATCATCATCGCGGTCGGCATCGACAAATGGAGCACGCGCCGAACGGGTTGATCACAGACAACGGGTTACTCGCAGAAAACAGAAGCAACCAGAACCAAAAAGGGAGGACTATCCATGAACATCAGACACGTCATTCTCGCAGCCACGCTCAGCCTGTTTCCGCTGTCGGCGCATGCCGAATCCAAGCTCGCCGATTTTACGCTGGCGCCGCGCATCAAGGCCAAGATCGATGCCGGCCAGCCGCTCGACATCTACGTTTCCTACCATGACGTCTCCAACGAATTCGCGCCGTTCATGAAGGCCGGCGTCGAGCGCGCCGCCAAGGAGGACAAGGTCGGCGCCCAGTTCATCGGCCCGGTCGGCGCCGATGCCGACGGCCAGATCTCGGAGATCGAGACGCTGATGGGCAAGATGGACGGGCTGGCGATCTCCTCCGTCTCCACCGACGCGCTGGCGCCGGTGATCGATCGCGTCATCGCCGCCGGCATCCCGGTCGTTACCTTCAACACCGACAATCCGGAGAGCAAGCGCCTCGCCTTCGCTGGCCAGGATCTCGTCCAGTCCGGCCGCGAGGCCGGCAAGCTGATGGCCAAGGTGCTGGGCGGCAAGGGCAAGGTGATGATCACCACCATCGACGCCGCCGCGCAGTGGTCGCTCGACCGCGAGAAGGGCGCGCGCGAGGCGCTGAAGGCCGAATCCGGCATCGAGGTGGTCTCGACGCTCAACACCGGCACCGACCCGCAGAAGATCTACGCGGCGATCGAGAACGCCATGCTCGCCAATCCGTCGATATCAGGCGTCTTGTCGCTCGAATGCTGCTCGACGCCCGCCGCAGGCACGTGGGTCGAACGCAACAAGGCCGCCGACAAGGTCAAGGTGGTCGGCTTCGACCTGCTCGACCAGACGGTGCAGCTTGTCCAGGACGGCAATGTCAATGCTACGATCGACCAGGCGCCGGAGAAGCAGGGCTTTGCCGCGGTCGACCTGATCGTCCAATTCCTCAAGGGCCAGCCGATCAACAATGTCGACACCGGCGTCGGCATCTACACCAAGGAAAACATCGCCGAGGTGGCCAAGAAGTAACAAGCAAGCCGAGCAGGTTTGCCGATCCGGCAGACCTGCTCGGCCAGCCAGCCAATGACAGAGCAACAGACCCCCATCGTCGAAATCTCCGGGCTGACCAAGCGGTTCCCCGGCGTGCTGGCGCTCGACCGCATTTCCGTCGGCTTCCGCGCCGGCGAGGTGCACGCCGTCATCGGCGAGAACGGCGCCGGCAAATCGACGCTGATGAACATCCTGGCCGGCGACCTGCAACCGGACGGCGGCGAAATCCGCATCGACGGCAGCCGCGCCACCATTGCCTCGCCGCTGGCCAGCCGCGCCGCCGGCATCACCGTGGTCTACCAGGAACTGGCGCTCTGCCCGACGCTGACCATCGCCGAGAACATCATGATGTCGGACATGGCGGCGCGCTCGTCGCTGTCCTTCGTGCCGCGCGACCAGATGCGGCGCGAGGCGCGCGCGGCACTGACCCGGCTCGGCATGGGCGCGCTCGATCCCGACACGAAAGTGTCGCGCCTGTCGGTGGCCGAGATGCAGCTGGTCGAGATCGCTGGCGCCATCCGCCAGCGCGCCCGCGTGCTGGTGCTCGACGAACCCAATTCGGCGCTGTCCAAGCGTGAGAGCGAACGGCTGTTCGAAATCGTCAGGCAGTTGCGCGGCGAAGACGTCACCGTCATCTACGTCTCGCATCATCTGAAGGAAGTGCTCGACCTTGCCGACCGCATCACCGTGATGCGCGACGGCCGCACCATCGAGACCATCGACAATGACGGCGTGTCGGAAGACCGGCTGATCCGCGCCATGGTCGGCCGCGACCTCGACACGGCGGCGCAATGGTCGCTGCAACCGGAAGCGCGGTCGGATGAGGCGGCAATCGTGCTGTCTGTCGACAAGCTGACCGCGCCGGGGCTGGACAGGCTGAGCTTTCATGCCCGCGCCGGCGAAATCCTCGGCATTGGCGGCCTGCCGGATTCCGGCAAGGACATGCTGGGCGAGGCGCTGTTCGGCCTGTGCCAGCGCAGCGGCCGCGTCACCATAGACGGCAAGGAATTGCGCGCCGCCGACCCGCAGGCCTCGATCCGCAACGGCATGGCGTTGGTGCCGGCCGACCGCCGCGGCGCCGGTGCGCTGTTGTCGATGAGCGTCGCCAACAATGTCGTCTCGGCCTCGCTGCCGCGCTTCTCGATGGCCGGCTTCATGCGGCGTGGTGCCGTGCGCCGCGAGGCCCGCGCGCAGGTCGCCCGGCTCGACGCGCGCATTTCACATCTCGGTCAAAAGCTGGCGACCTTGTCGGGCGGCAACCAGCAGAAGATCATCCTTGGGCGCAGCCTGGTCACCAACCCGCGCGTGCTGGTGCTGCACGAGCCGACGCGCGGCGTCGATGTCGGCGCCAAGGCCGAGATCTACGCCATCCTGCGCGGCATCGCCGGCGAAGGCGTGGCTGTGGTGATGATCTCGTCGGAGATTCCCGAATTGATCATGAACGCCGAACGCGTTCTGGTGCTGCGCAATGGTGGCATATCGGGCGAGCTGACCGGAGCCGGCATCAACGAGGAAGCGATCCTGGCACGCGCCATGGCGTCCTGAACGAGGCATTGATGAGCACACCCAGAATTACCATCGTCGGCAGTTTCGCGGTCGGCCTGACCATGCGGGCGCCAAAACTGCCGATCTTCGGCGAGACGATGCTCGGCACCGATTTCGACATGGGCGCCGGCGGCAAGGGCTCGAACCAGGCGGTGGCCACCGCAAGGCTCGGCGCGCGCTCGGCGCTGGTCGCCATCATCGGCACCGACAAGCTCGCCGGCATTGCCACCGACCTCTATGCCGCCGAGGGCGTCGATGCGAGCCTGGTCACGACGAGAACCGAACGCGCCACCGGCGTCGGCTTCATCATCCTCAACGACAAGGGTGAGAACTTCATCATCCTCGACATGGGCGCCAACGAGCTGATGGATGCGGCGACCGTCGACGCGGCCGAACAGCGCATCGCGCAAAGCGATGTCGTCATGACCGTGCTTGAAGTGCCGATCGCGGCCGCCGCCCGCGCCATGCAGCTTGGCCGCAAGCATGGCGCCCGCACCATCCTCAACCCGGCACCGGCGCGCCAGCTTCCCGACGCGATCTTCGCCTCCGTCGACTATTTGACCCCCAACGAGAGCGAATTGCGCATCCTGCTCGGCCTGCCGGCCGACGATCCGCGCTCCTCGCGCGAACTCGCCGGCGAATTGCGCCGGCGAGGCGTGCGCAACGTGGTGGTGACGCTCGGCCGCAGCGGCGCCCTGATCCTGACCGATGAGCTCGACGTGATGGTGCCAGCCGTGCCCGTCGCCGTGGTCGACACCACCGGTGCCGGCGACGCCTTCAACTCCGGCTTCGCGGTGGCGCTGGCCGAAGGCCGCGACATCGTCGACGCGGTCCGCTTCGGCGTCGTCTGCGGCGGCATCGCCTGCACCCGGCTCGGCGTCATTCCGGGCCTGCCCGAGCGGGCACAGGCCGATGCGCTCTACGCCGAGGCAATCAAGACAACATGGAAGGGACCGACATGAACCGAAACCGGCTGCTCAACGCCGAACTGGCGCACGCCATCGCCTCGATGGGCCATGGCGATTTGATGATCGTTTGCGATGCGGGCTTTCCGATCCCGTCGAGCGCCTGGCGCATCGACCTCGCCATCTCGCCCGACGTGCCCGACCTCGAAACCGTGCTGGCGCCGATCGCCGCCAACCTGATCGCCGAGCGCGTCGGCTATGCCGACACGCTGCCGGTGCACAATGCGCCGCTGCTGGCCAAGCTGAAGCGATTGTTCCCCGACGCCGATTTCGAGACCACGACGCACGAGACCATCCTTGGCGAGATGGCGGCCAAGGCCAAGGTCATCGTGCGCACCGGCGCCTTCGACCCGTGGGGCAACATCCTGCTCTATTCCGGCGTCGACGTGCCGGCCTGGTTTTCCAAGCCCGGTGTCGTTGCGCCGGACTACTATGCCAAGAAGCTGAAGGGCTAAGATGCCGCGCATCTTCGACTTCGGCGGCCGCGAGGTCGAGCGCAGCGTGACCGTCGCCAGCCTGCGGGCGCTGAAGGGCGGCGGCCGGCATGCCGCCCAGGTGACGGCCGAAACCGCCGAAGAGGCGGGGGCGGCCGAGGCCGCCGGCATCGAGATGGTGGTCTGCCGCGCCGCCAACGTGTCCCGCGTGCGCGAAGGATCGCGCCGCGTCTTCGTCACCGCCGCGCTCGGCTTTGCCGATGTGGTGACATCAGACGAAATCCTGCGCACCGCCTTCTCCGCCGTCACGGCGGGCGCCGACGCCGTCATCACCGGGCGCGGTCTCGATACCGTGCGCATGCTCGCCAACGAACAGATCCCCGTCATGGGCCATCTCGGTTTCGTGCCGCGCAAATCCACCTGGGTCGGCAGCATTCGGGC
>NZ_RZRQ01000117.1:0-17309 GCF_003997785.1 Mesorhizobium sp. M7D.F.Ca.US.004.01.2.1
TCTTCGCCGCGAAAGCGCATGGCGGCGAATTCGAAGAACTCGCGCCCGAGCAGATAGCCGTTGACGATGAAGAAAGCGGCGATGTTGACGCCCGGCACCAGCAGAAGCAGCAGGGCCACGATGTTGCCGAGAATGACGACGCCAAGGAATCGCATCGACAGCACCAGCGAGCGCAGCACCGGCATGGCGCGGCCGGGCGGATCGCCGGGATAGTCGGTGCGCTCGACCACTTCGGCGATATCGTCAAGGAACAGGCCGGCGATAACAGCCGTCACCGGCGCGATGAGCAACGCCATGCCGAAGGCAAGCGCTATTGCCGCGACGATGCCGCCCAGCCACCCGGCCCAGGACGGCATGCCGGGCAACAGCGTCTGCAGCCAAGGCAGCGCCAGCCACTCAACGAGGCTGGTCAGGCCGAACCACAGGGCCACCAGCGCCAGCACGGTCAAGCCCAGCGTCTTGATGAACACGGCACGAAACGGAGACGAGAGCAGCTCGAGGGCCGCAGTACGGGCAGCGTCGAAAATCACCGTGCTTCAACCCCAGGTCAGCGGACGCCGCCGAAAGGCGGACGCCTCCGAGATAGGCAGCGCAGGTCGCGAGCACAAGCGCGGACAACTATCGCGCAAACGCTGGCTTGCGAACCGGGATGGTCATGGCAGCGACCCCGGCCACGACAAAACCCATACCCAGCCATGCCGTCGAGCCCAGGCTTTCGCCAAGGAAGAGGGCGCCGATGCCGACGCCGATCGGCACGCGCAGATAGGCCTGCGAGGTGGTGCCGACCGAGCCCAGCGTGTGGATGAGGCGGAAATAGATGACGAAGGCCAGCGCAGTGGAAAAGACCGACAGGCCGAGCAAGGCCAGGATCGACGCCGTCGATGGCGCCAGCGTCCACGGCTGGTCGAACACAAGACTGAGCGGCACGAGGATGATGGCGCCGCACAGCATCGAACCTGCGGCCGGCAGCATCGGATCGAGGCCCTTGAAGCCGCGGCCGAAAATGGCTGCGCCCGCATAGCAGATCGTTGCCGCGACGATTGCCAACTGCGCCCAAAGCTCGTGACCAAGGCCACCCAGCGCCTCGGTGCCGATGATGAGGCAGATGCCGGCAATGCCGGCGCCGACGCCAATCAGTTTGCGCAACGTGACCGGCTCATGGCGGGTGATGAGCGCGGTCAAAAGGAAGGTGAAGATCGGCGAGGTCGCGTTCAGGATCGTGGCGAGGCCGGCGTCGACCGAGCGTTCGGCCGCGGCGATCAAGGTGAACGGTACGACGCTGTTGAGGCATGCCTGGAAGGCAAAGCGGCGCCAGCTTGCCGCGTCGCCCGGCATGGTGAGCCCGCGCCAGCGGATGATGGCGAACAGGATGCCACCGGCGATCAGGGTGCGGGCGGCAATGAAGGTGACCGGCGGGATCGTCTCGACGCCGATCTTGATGAAGGTGTAGGAGGCGCCCCAGAGCACCGCCAGCACGGCGAGCAGCGCCAGGTCGGTGGTCAGGTCGTTTTTTGCAGGCCCGTTCTTTGTAGACATAGGGGGCTGGCTCGGCGTCGAAATGGGATCGTCTGAGCCATGCTTGTAGGCCGTGCGGCGATGAAATGCTTCGGCCACGGTCGAATTGTCATAGCGCCTCGCGGTTGGCGTGCACCAGGCGCACCGCCCCGCCGGCGGCGGCAGAAAATCGGTTGCCAATTTTCGGGGGTCATGCTGTAGACCCGCCCGGGCATGGCAAGAAGCCGGCTCGGGTTTTTGGCGGAGACATTGATGCCGAAATATGACGTGCTTTGCATCGGCAATGCCATTGTCGACATCATCGCCCAGTGCGACGAGGAATTCCTCGAGACCAATGGCATCATCAAGGGCGCGATGAACCTCATCGACACACAGCGCGCCGAGCTGCTCTACAGCCGCATGGGCCCGGCGATCGAAGCCTCCGGCGGCAGCGCCGGCAACACGGCGGCCGGCGTCGCAAGCTTCGGCGGCCGCGCTGCCTTCTTCGGCAAGGTCTCCAACGATGCGCTGGGCGAAATCTACGCCCACGACATCCACGCCCAGGGCGTCGCCTTCGACACCAGGCCGCTCAAGGGCGAGCCGCCGACGGCACGCTCGATGATCTTCGTCACCCCCGACGGCGAGCGCTCGATGAACACCTATCTCGGCGCCTGCGTCGAGCTTGGACCGGAGGACGTCGAGGCCGACAAGGCGTCTGGCGCCAAAGTCACCTATTTCGAAGGCTATCTGTGGGACCCGCCACGCGCCAAGGAAGCGATCCGCCAGACGGCGAAGCTGGCGCATGCGGCAGGCCGCGAAGTGTCCATGACACTGTCGGATTCGTTCTGCGTCGACCGCTACCGCGACGAATTCCTCGACTTGATGCGCTCGGGAACGGTCGACATCGTCTTTGCCAACAGCCACGAGATCAAGTCGCTCTATCAGACATCGTCATTCGACGAGGCGCTGGCGCAGATCCGCAAGGATTGCCGGATCGCCGCCGTGACCCGCTCGGAAAAGGGCTCAGTGATCGTGCGCGGCGACGAGACCGTGGTCATCAAGGCGACCGCCATCAAGGAGCTTGTCGATACGACGGGCGCCGGCGATCTCTATGCCGCCGGCTTCCTGCATGGCTACACGCAAGGCCGCGACCTGCAGACCTGCGGCGACCTTGGCTCACTAGCGGCCGGATTGGTGATCCAGCAGATCGGCCCCAGGCCACGGCAAAATTTGCGCCGCGAGGCTGAGCAGGCGGGGTTGCTTTAGGGGCATTTCCCGCCCTTGCGGCAGTTACTGCGAGGCTCCCCCTCATCCGGCCGCTCCGCGGCCACCTTCTCCCCGCTGGGGAGAAGAGGAAAGCGCCAGCGCCGGTAGCCTCCTCTCCCCTCGGGGAGAGGTCGCCCGAGCGAAGCGGAGGGCGGGTGAGGGGGAACGGCCGTCGCGCGGCTGTCACACACCGCACCTACACGCAATCTAGGCGCCCCGCGACTGACCTTTCGGAGCGCCTATAGTCAGTTGGGGTGTCAAGAAATGCGAGACAGCAAGCTGTCGGGCCGCTGCATCTGTTGCCGTTGCGATTTTCGCTTTCCGCTCTAGAAATTCAACAACCGGCCGCTTCTGTGGGAGGAGCGCGCGGCCCGGAAGACAGATGCATGAACAGATTTCAGATCCGGGGCCTCAAGCAGGACGACTTCGCGGATATGGTCGCGGAGGAGGTCGAACGCGCGCTTGCCCATTATGACGAGGCCATCAACAAGCCCACCATGGTCTCGGTCGGCAAGATCGCCGGCAGCATAGCGTCCGCCGTCACCTTGCTGTCGCCGAAGCACCAGCGCGCCATCGACACCATCCATGCCGACCTTCCCGGCCTGGCATCGAAATTCGTGCGCGCCCTGGCGGCGGAGGCCGCGCGCCGCAGCGAAGCCGGTATTGCTGGCGAGACAAATCCGCCGACGACCCTGTTGGCCGATGCCGAGCCCTCTTCGCTGCCAAAGTCCGACGATCTCGAATCGATGCTGATCGAGGACTGGGCGGGCCGCGTCGCCGGCTCGACCTATCTGGAAGAGAATTTGCGTATCGCCCGCTCGACGCTGCATCGCTGGCAACGGCGGGGCGAGGTCATCGCCTTGCGCAAGGGCGGCCGCAAACATGTCTTCCCGCTGGCGCAGTTCGTCGACGGCAGGCCGGTCACGGGCATTCGCGACGTGCTGTCCCTGATCAGCAACCCCAGACTGGCGTGGCTGTGGCTGACGCGCCCCTCGGCGCAGCTCGACGGCCGCGTTCCCGTCGACCTGCTCAGGCAGGATCAGGTCGACGAGGTCATCGAGGCGGCGCGTGCGTTCGCGCCGGACTAAAACTGATATGAGCCCCGCCGGCCGGAGCTATCCTTTCCTTTCCGCCAGCAAGCCAAGATAATGCTGCAGCACGGCGGCACCGGCGATCGACGTGACGTCGGCATGGTCATAGGCCGGCGCCACTTCGACGACATCGGCGCCGACGATATCAAGCGAGCCCAGCCGCCGCAGGATCATCAGCGCCTCGCGTGACGAAAGACCACCGGCGACCGGCGTGCCGGTGCCTGGGGCAAAGGCCGGGTCGAGACAGTCGATGTCGAAGGTCAGATAGGTCCTGGCATCGCCCACACGCGCCTTGATGCGCTCGACAACGCCGGCCACACCGAGCTCGGCGACATCTTCGCCATGCAGGATTTCAAGGCCGCAGGTGTCCGGCGCGTGGGTGCGGATGCCGACCTGGATCGAGCGCTCCGGCCTGATCAGGCCTTCGCTGACGGCCCTGGCGACGAACGAGCCATGGTCGATACGCTTCTCCTGGTCGAGCCAGGTGTCCTGATGGGCGTCGAACTGGACCAGCGCCAGCGGCCCATACTTCTTCGCATGCGCTCTGAGCAGCGGCCAGGTGACGTAGTGATCGCCGCCGATGGACAACAGCGTGACGCCGGCATCGACGACCTCGCCCGCCTGCGCCTCGATCTGCCATGGCGTCTCGTCATGCCGGCCGAAATCAAGGCCGCAATCGCCATAGTCGATGACCGCCAACCGTTCGAACGGATCTGCGCGGAAGGGATATTGCGGATCGCCTTCGAGGATGGCCGAGGCGCGCCGCACGCCTTGCGGACCGAAGCGGGCGCCCGGCCGGTTGGAGACGGCCGCATCGAACGGGATGCCCCACACGGCGACATCGACGCCGTCAAGGTTGCGGGTCAACCTGCGGCGCATGAAGGACAGGACGCCGCCATAGACCGGCTCGTGCGAACCCCCGTAAATGGTCTTGCCGAAAACGGCATTGTCGGTTTCGCGTGTGTGCGGCAATGATTTGAGCATATCGATCATCTTTTTGCTGGAGAGAGGTGTAGGGCCCGAGCAGGTCAGGATCAGTTCGTTCCGGTGATGAAGCCGGTCCATAGCCGGGTAACCAGGCGCAGCGATTTCTGATCGCGTGGTTGAGCGGCAAACAAATGTTTCATCGTCTCTTGCGAGATGTAGATGTCTGGATTGTCGCGAACGACCTCGTCGACCATCGGCGTCGCCGCCTTGACAGCGTTCGGGTAGAGCGTCGCATTGGTGAAGCGGGCGGCGACCCGCGGCGTGATCAGGAAATCCAGAAAGGCCTGGGCGTTTTCGGGGTGCGGCGCATCGACCGGAATGGTAACGACGTCGAAGAAGATTTCCGTGCCCTCCTTCGGGATGGAATAGCCGATATCGGCGCCGCTTTTGGCGTCCACCGCCTTGGTCGCCGCGCCGATCGCATCGCCACTCCAGCCAAGCGCCAGGCAGAGATCGCCGGCCGCCATCTCGCTCATGATCGAGCCCGATTTGAAATGCCTGATGTAAGGCTTGATCCCCGTGAGCAGATTGGCTGCCTTCCTGATCTCGCTCTCGTCGGTCGAGAACGGGTCGAAGCCGAGGTAGTTGAGTGCGATCGACATCACGCCTTCCGGCGAATCAACCATAGCGATGCCGCAATCCTGGAATTTTCGCGCCACCTCCGAATTGAAGACCATGTCGAGGCTGTTGACCGGGGCGTCCTTCATCCGCTCGGCGATCTTGGCCTTGTTGTAGATGATGCCTGTCGTGCCATAGGCATAGGGCACCGCATAGGCGTTGCCCGGATCCTGCCTGGCCAGGAAGGCCATGATGTCGGGATTGAGACCCGAGGCGTTGGGGAGGTTCGTCTCGTCGAGCTTCCGGATGGCGCCGGCTTTGATGTACTGGCCGACGATCGATGCGCCCGGCATGATCAGGTCATAGCCGGAGCCCCCGGTCAGCGCCTTGGTCGTGAGCATCTCGACGGCATCGAATGTGTCGTAGACGACCTTGATGCCGGTCTGTTTCTCGAAGTCAGCGATGGTGTCGGCGGGCACGTAATCGTACCAGAAGTAAATGTTGACAGTCTTGTCCTCGGCGGCGAGAGCATCGCCCGTCAAGGTGCAAACGGATAGGGCGAACATCGATGCGGCAAGGGTGGCAAGATGGCGCATGGCGCGGTCTCCCAAGGGGTCGGATCGCATGAGAATTGCCCGTTCGGCACGATCCGACAAACGGCATTTTTGTCGGTCATACTTGACAAAAACTCATCTCAAGCTTTGTCTTCGCCAATGAAGCTGCCTTCGTTGAATGCGATCCGAGCTTTCGAAGCGGCGGCGCGCCTGCACAGCTTCAAGGATGCCGCCGACGAGTTGCGGCTGACGCCCTCGGCGGTGAGCCGGCATATCCGGTCACTGGAACAGGCGCTGGGTATGGAGTTGTTCGAGCGTGGCATCCGACAGGTAACACTGGCGCCGAAAGCCACCCACTTTGCTCGCCGGCTATCCACCGCCTTCAGGTCGATCGAGGCTGCCACCGAAGAGATGGGCAGCCATGGCCGCCCCGATGCCGCCAAGCGCGCCTCGCTGTCGATCAACGCGACCTTCATGAACCTGTGGCTGGCCGACCGCCTGCCGCGCTTCCGCGCCGAGAATCCCGATTTCGAACTCGACGTGTCGATCCACGACGATCAGAGCCGGGGTGGCAATCCGAGTGCCGATCTGCGCGTGCTGTTCACCGCCGATGCCGGCAATGCAGACTATTTGCAGCTTGTGTCACTGGTGATCTTTCCCGTCTGCGCGCCGGCCCTGCTTGCCGGTCCGAATGCGCCAAGCCGGGTAGCCGATCTTGCCGGACAGAGGCTGCTGCACGAGAATACGACCGCCTGGTGGGAGGAATGGTTCGAGAAAGAAGGGCTGAAGGTCGACGCCAAATCCGGCCCGATCTTCCATGACCCGGCACTGGCCGTGCGCGAGGCGGTCAATGGCGGTGGTGTGGCGCTGGTCGACAACATCATGGCGCAGGATCTGCTGGCCAGCGGCCAGTTGGTGGCGCCGTTTCCGGTGCGGCACACGATTCCGGAAAGCTACTGCCTGCAGCAGAAGTCGGGCAATCGCGGTTCGGCCGGCATCAAGCAGTTCCGCGCGTGGCTGTTGGCGGAGATTGCCACCCACAAGCAGGCGATGGGTGTTGCGGCGCCATTTCCCTGGCGGTGACCAGCCGGTTGCGGCCGCTCTTTTTTCCGATGTACATCAGCCGGTCGGCGAGCGCGATCAGCGCTTCGGAATCGGCGGCCTCCGCCGGATACATGGCCACGCCAACGGTGCAGCCGACCTGGATGGCGCCAGTCGGCGTGGGAACCTTGATCCGCAACCTTTCCAGGATGCGTTCGGCGACGCGCACGGCCTTCTGCTGTGCCAGATCGGCGTCGCCCGAGAACAGGAAGGCGAACTCGTCGCCGCCAAGCCGGGCGACGAAATCGGCGCTGCGCAGGATCGAGCGAAGCTGGCTCGACACGCGCTGCAGCAGCGCATCGCCAGCCTCGTGGCCGAGCGTATCGTTGACTTCCTTGAACCGGTCGAGGTCGATGAACAGAAGGCCGGCCGCCTCGCCGGTGGCGCCGCAGCGGGCCACCACCGATTTGAGTTCGTCGTGGAAGGCGCGCCTGTTGGGCAAGTCGGTCAATGCGTCGTGGTTGGCCGAATGGTCGCTCTGCTGCTTCGCCAGTTCGATCTCGCGCTTTTGCGCCGAGAGTTCTTCGTTGGCTGTCTTCAGATCCAGCAGCAGCTGGGCGTTGAGGTCCTCGACGACCTTGCGGTCGCTGATGTCGACGACGAAGCCTTCGAGGAATTCGAGTTCGCCGGCATCGTCCCAGACACCGCCGCCGATCTCGCGGACCCAGAGCGACTCGCCGACCCGCGGCACGATGCGGTAGTCGACGTTCCAGTTGCAGCGCGCCTCGAGCGCGGCATCGACGGCCGCATAGACCGAGGGCAGGTCATCCGGATGGATGGCCGAGACATAGTCGCGCACCGCGTTGTGAATGAAATCGCTCGGTCGATAACCGCTGATGGTGAGAATGCCGTCGCTGATGTAGAGCATGGTGTAGGACGCATCGTTGCGGCAGCGGTAAAGGTAGCCGTCCATCCGGCCGGTGATGCTGAGAAGCGCATCCAGGCGCTCGTCGTGATAGGCCCCCTGGCCGACCACGGTTGCAGGACTCGTATCGTGCTTCTCGGCTGAAAATCCATGACGGTCACCACCCCAGTCTGTCCAAAATGCCGCTCTGGCACATCGACGACAGCTCTCTGGTATAACAACCGGATATTATCAATATCTTATGGATCGCGGTGATTTACCCGCAAATTCGGCTTGAATCGCAGGATTCCTGCGATCACACGTGTTCAGGCGGAATGGCGCGGCCGATTCCGTTCATGCCGCGCAAGGCCTTGCCTCGCTCGAAAAACGTTCGCGACTTTGCCGCCCCCAACGCGGACCGTTCGTCACGTCCCCGCCGTATACGCCGCGATCGCCGCCATATTGACGATATCGCTGTCCTTGGCATTCAGCGACACGATCTGAACCGGCTTGTTCAGCCCGACCAGCAGCGGGCCGATCACCGTCGAGCCGCCGAGTTCCTGTAGCATCTTGGTCGAGATCGAGGCGGAGTGGAACGCCGGCATGATCAGCACATTGGCCGGGCCGGTGAGCCGGATGAACGGGTATTGCGCCATGGCACGGGCGTTGAGCGCCACGTCGGCGGCCATTTCGCCGTCATACTCGAAATCGACGCGGCGCTTGTCGAGGATGCGCACGGCTTCCTGGACGCGTTCGGAGCGCTCGCCCTGCGGATGGCCGAAGGTCGAGTAGGCGAGCATGGCAAGCCTCGGCTCGTAGCCCATGCGGCGGGCGAAGCCCGCGGCTTCCTCGGCGATGTCGGCGATCTGCTCGGCGTTCGGCATGTCGTGCACGGCGGTGTCAGCGACCAGCACGGTCTTGCCCCGCGCCAGCACGATCGAGACGCCGATGACGCGGTGGCCGGGCTTCGCGTCGATGACGCGGCGGATATCGTCGAGCGCCGTAGAATAGTTGCGGGTGACGCCGGTGACGATGCCGTCGGCGTCACCCAGCGCCACCATGCAGGCGGCGAAGTGGTTGCGGTCGTTGTTGATCAGGCGCTGGCAGTCGCGGAACAGGAAGCCTTTGCGCTGCATTCGCTCGTAGAGATAGTCGGTGTAGATGCCGTTGCGGCGCGACAGCCTTGCATTGATGATCTCGATGCCTTGCTTGTTGAGATCGATGCCGGCGTGCTTGGCGTTTTCCTTGATGACGTCGTCGCGGCCAAGCAGGATGGCGGTGCCGAGCCGCTGGTTCACATAGGAGACGGCGGCGCGCATGACCTGTTCCTCCTCGCCCTCGGCGAAGACGATGCGCTTGGGCTGGCGGCGCACGCGGTCGTAGATGCGCTGCAGGGTCGAGGCGATCGGGTCGCGGCGGGCGGAGAGTTCCTGCGCGTAGCGGTCGAGATCGAGGATCGGCTTGCGGGCGACGCCAGAGTCCATAGCCGCCTTGGCCACCGCGATCGGGATGGCCGAGATCAGGCGCGGGTCGAACGGCACCGGGATGATGTAGTTGGGGCCGAATTTCGGCCGGTTGCCCTGGTAGGCGGCGGCGACATCATCGGGCACATCCTGGCGCGCAAGTGCCGCCAGCGCGCGGGCGGCGGCGATCTTCATGTCGTCATTGATGGTGGTCGCCCGCACATCCAGCGCGCCGCGGAAGATGTAGGGAAAGCCGAGCACATTGTTGACCTGGTTCGGGTAGTCCGAACGCCCGGTGGCCATGATGGCATCGGTGCGGATCTCGGCCACTTCCTCCGGCGTGATTTCCGGATCGGGATTGGCCATGGCGAAGATGATCGGGTTCTTGGCCATCGACTGCACCATGGCGGTGGTCAGCGCGCCCTTGGCGGAAAGGCCGAGGAAGACGTCGGCGCCGTCGAGTGCCTCGGCGAGGCTGCGCGCCTCTGTCTTCACCGCATGCGCCGACTTCCACTGGTTCATGCCTTCGGTGCGGCCCTGGAATACCACGCCCTTGGTGTCGCACAAAGTGATGTTTTCGGGCGCAAAGCCCATCGCCTTCATCAGCTCGATGCAAGCGATGCCGGCGGCACCGGCGCCGTTGCAGACCATTTTCGTGGTCTTCATGTCGCGCCCGGTGATCTCCAGCGCGTTGATCAGGCCGGCAGAGGATATGATCGCGGTGCCGTGCTGGTCGTCATGGAAGACCGGAATATCCATCAATTCGCGCAGGCGCTGCTCGATGATGAAGCATTCCGGCGCCTTGATGTCCTCGAGATTGATGCCGCCGAAGGAGGGCCCAAGGAAACGCACGCAGTTGATGAACTCGTCGGCGTCCTCGGTGTCGACCTCGAGATCGATGGAATCGACATCGGCGAAGCGCTTGAACAGCACCGCCTTGCCTTCCATCACCGGTTTCGAAGCCAGCGCGCCGAGGTTGCCCAGGCCGAGGATGGCGGTGCCGTTGGAGATGACGGCGACCATGTTGCCGCGCGTCGTGTAGTCGAAGGCGCGGCTGGGGTCTTCGGCGATGGCCAGAACCGGAACCGCGACACCAGGCGAATAGGCGAGGCTGAGGTCACGTTGCGTTGCCATCGGCTTGGTGGCGACGACCTCCAGCTTGCCGGGGCGGCCCATGGCGTGGAATTCGAGCGCTTCCTGCGCGCTGACGGACGGACCGGTGTTCTCGGTTTTCCTGGCCATGATGCTTTTGATTTCCTCGCCGGTGCAGCACCTCCTTGAGCGGGTGCTTTGTTTCGATCCGAATTAAGACCACGCGCCGCCGCGTGTAAACCGCCAGCGCGCGGGAATCGCGGATCGGATCGGCAATTGCGGGCAATCGGCCGTGTCGGTCGTCCCCCGTTTTTCGAAGCCTCGGCATTAAACCGCGCGATCACATCTGCTAGCGTGCCGCGCATGAACATGCACATTCCAAACGAGCCAGACGCCCCCGAGGCGATGACGCCGGTGCCCACCGCCCACGCCGGCGCCACGCCGATGATAGAGCAGTTTATCGAGATCAAGGCAGCGAACCCGGATTCGCTGCTGTTCTATCGCATGGGCGATTTCTACGAGCTGTTCTTCGATGATGCCGAGAAGGCGAGCCGGGCGCTGGGCATCGTGCTGACCAAGCGCGGCAAGTACCAAGGGCTCGACATTCCGATGTGCGGCGTGCCGGTGCATGCGGCCGACGATTATCTGCAGAAGCTGATCGGCCAGGGATTCCGCGTCGCCGTCTGCGAGCAGATCGAGGACCCGGCAGAGGCGAAGAAACGCGGCGGCAAATCGGTGGTGCGCCGCGACGTGGTGCGGCTGGTAACCCCTGGCACCATCACCGAGGACAAATTGCTGGCGCCCTCGGAATCGAGTTTCCTGATGGCGCTGGGACGGGTGAAGGGCGGAGCGGACCCAAGAGGCGGGGAGCGCGGCAGCGCGACAGGGAACCAAGGAAGTTTCGCGCTGGCCTGGATCGACATCTCGACCGGCGCCTTTCGCGTCACGGACACCACCGCCGACCGGCTGCTGGCCGACATCTTCCGTGTCGATCCGCGCGAATTGATCGTCGCCGAGCCGGTGTTCCACGATCCCGAACTAAAGCCAGTGTTCGACGTGCTCGGCCGCGTCGCCAGCCCGCAGCCGCCGTCACTGTTCGATTCGGCCTCGGCCACCGGACGCATCGCCCGTTTCTTCGATGTGGCGACGCCGGATAGCTTTGGCGCCTTTTCGCGCGCAGAACTGTCGGCGATCTCGGGCGCCATCGCCTATGTCGAGAAGACGCAGAAGGCCGAGCGCCCGCCGCTGTCGCGGCCGGAGCGCGAGGAGCAGGGCTCGACCCTGTTCATCGACCCGGCAACACGCGGCAATCTCGAACTGCTGCGCACACTGTCGGGCAGCCGCGAAGGCTCGCTGTTCAAGGCGATCGACCGCACGGTGACCGGCGGCGGCGCAAGACTGCTCGCCGACCGGCTGATGGCGCCGCTGACCGACCCGGCCGCGATCGGCGCCAGGCTGGACTCGGTGTCGTTCTTCCGCTCCGAGACGCGGCTCTGCCAGGCGGTGCGGTCGAGCCTGAAGAGCGTCGCCGACATGCCGCGCGCGCTGTCCAGGCTGGCGCTCAACCGGGGCGGTCCGCGCGACCTCGGCGCGCTGCGCGCCGGTTTCGAAGCGGCAGGTGCGATCGCTGAAATCTTTGCCGCGACCGCCCTGCCCCAGGAATTGACGGCCGCACTCGCCGCCATCCATGCGCTGCCCCAGGCGCTGGCCCAGCATCTGACGCAGGCGCTTGGCGACGAACTGCCGCTGCTCAAGCGCGACGGCGGCTTCGTGCGCGGCGGTTACCATGCCGATCTCGACGAGATGCGGGCGCTGCGCGACGAATCGCGAAAGGTGATCGCCGGGCTGGAACGCTCGCTGATCGACGAGACCGGCATCCGCTCGCTGAAGATCCGGCACAACAATGTGCTCGGCTACTACATCGAGGTGACCGCCAACCATCATGCGATCATGACCGGCAGCGATGGCGCCAAGGCCCGCTTCATCCACCGCCAGACCATGGCCAATGCCATGCGCTTCACCACGACCGAGCTTGCCGAACTCGAGACCAAGATCGCCAATGCCGCCGACCGGGCGCTCAGCATCGAGCTTGCCGCCTTCGACGCGCTGACGACGGAAGCGGTCGGCGAAGCGGAGAAGATCCGCGCCGGTGCGGATGCGCTGGCCGTGCTCGATGTCTCGGCCGCCCTCGCGCTTTTGTCCGAGAGCGAGGCCTGGTGCAGGCCAGTGGTGGATTCCAGCCTCGCCTTCGAGATTACGGGCGGCCGGCATCCGGTGGTCGAACAGGCCCTGCGCCGCTCCGGCGAAGGCCCATTCGTCGCCAATGATTGCGACCTGTCGCCGGAGGGCAGCGCCAAGAACGGCGCGATCTGGCTTCTGACCGGCCCCAACATGGGCGGTAAGTCGACGTTCCTGCGGCAGAACGCGCTGATCGCCATCCTGGCCCAGACCGGCTCGTTCGTGCCGGCGGCATCGGCCCATATCGGTGTCGTCGACCGGCTGTTCTCGCGTGTCGGCGCCTCGGACGACCTGGCGCGCGGCCGCTCGACCTTTATGGTCGAGATGGTCGAGACGGCGGCGATCCTCAACCAGGCCGGTGAGCGCGCACTGGTGATCCTCGACGAAATCGGCCGCGGCACCGCCACTTTCGACGGCCTGTCGATCGCGTGGGCGGCGGTCGAATATCTGCATGAGAAGAACCGCTGCCGGGCGATCTTCGCCACCCATTTCCACGAAATGACCTCGCTCGCCGGCAAGCTGGCGCGGCTGCATAACGTCACCATGCGGGTCAAGGAATGGGAAAACGACGTCGTCTTCCTGCACGAGGTCGGCAAGGGTGCCGCCGACCGCTCCTATGGCGTGCAGGTAGCGCGGCTGGCTGGCCTGCCGGAAGCCGTGGTCGACCGGGCCAAGGAAGTGCTGCACCAACTTGAGGAAGGCGAGGTTTCGGGCAAGACGAACCGGCTGGTCGACGACCTGCCGCTGTTTTCGGTGGCGGTGAAGCGGGAGGCGCCGAAGCCGGTGAAGAGTGATGCGCTGGGTGTGGCGCTGGGCGAGATCAATCCCGACGAGATGACGCCACGGGAGGCGCTGGAAGCGCTCTACCGATTGAAGGGCCTAACAACGAAACAATAGGACTCCCCTCAGTAACCCGGGCGTAAAACGACGTCCGGGCTTGACGGCAGCTGCTCGTTTGCTGCCGTTCCTACAAAGGTTCGAAGCGGAAGCCTCTTTCGGCTCGGAAAACCCGGCCGACACCCGGTGAATCGAGATGCGCACCTGCGACGTAGCAGCCGTTGTCGGCTGCAAGGGCCATTATCTGCAGCCGGCTTGCCCGTGCCTCCTCCTGGTCGGCGTCGAATTCCCACGTGATCTCCGGTCGATCGAATTGAAGCGACGGCACATGCACGATGTCGCCCCAGATCAACAGCGTTTCGTCCTCGCTCATGACGCGGAAGCAGGTGTGACCGACTTCATGGCCAGCGGCGGCGATCGTCTCGATATGAGCGCTGACGCGCTGTCCGGCGTCGAAAGGCTGGGCCCGGCTGTGGAAGCGTTCCAGCCTCGCCTCTGCCCGGAACATGCCGAGCTCGAGTCGCGGGACAAGCAGGCGCGTAAGTTGCGGGAAGCCATCCCGACCATCGGCAAGGATGAGCCCGTGGATATGATCGAGATGGGTGTGGGTGAAGGCAATTGTGCGTACCCGGTCGATGGCGATCTTCGCCTCGCGCAGCGCCTCGGGCAAATGCCCCATCGTCGGGTGCCAGGCGTTCGAAGCCCCTGTGTCGATCAGCGTGATGTCGTCGCCGTCATCGATGGCAAAGGCGTTGACGGATAGCCTGAGCGCGCCGTCAACGAGCGCTACCTGCGATGGCAGCTTATCGCCGAATACAATGTTTCCGGGCTGGCGCAGCCGCCTTATTGGCATGTCGACATAACCGTCGCGCAGCGACGTGACCGTCATGGCTCCGATTCTGTACGCCGTGTGCCGATGCCCGGCTGAAATTCGTTCCAATGCTTGCTCGCTATTTCCGAAAACTGGTTCCCGCTTCGGGATCATGCCTCTCTAGATCATCTCCAACCCACGTTTGCGCGCCGGCGGCGGGAAGGCGCGGTCGAGATCGGCGATGTCCTGTGGCGTAAGCTTGATGTCGAGCGCGGCGACATTCTGGCGGACATGTTCCTGGCTGCTTGCCTTCGGGATGGCGATGACGCCCTCCTGATGCATCACCCAGGCCAGGGCGATCTGTGCCGGGGTCGCATTGTGGCGGGCGGCGACGGCGTCGAGCCTGGCATTGCGCGCCAGCGCGCCCTGCTCGACCGGCGAATAGGCCATCAGCGGAATGCCGCGCTGCCGGCTCCAGGGCGCCAGGTCGAATTCAAGGCCACGCCGGACCAGATTGTAGAGCACCTGGTTGGTCTGGACATTGCCGCCATCGGACAAGCCGATCAGCTCTTCCATCTCGTCGGTGTCGAAATTGCTGACACCCCAGTGGCGGATCTTGCCGGCCTTTTTCAGGGCCTCGAAGGCCGCGACCGTCTCAGTCAGAGGCACGCTGCCGGGCCAATGCAGCAGATAGAGGTCGATGCGGTCGGTACGCAGGCGTTTCAGGCTGTTTTCGCAGGCGCGCTGCACGCCCGCGCGCGAAGCGTTTGACGGCAGCACTTTCGAGACCAGGAAGGTCTCGTCGCGGCGCCCGGCAATGGCCTCGGCCACCACCTCCTCGGCGCCGCCGCTGGCATACATTTCGGCGGTGTCGATCAGTGTGATGCCGAGGTCGAGGCCGAGCTTGAGAGCATTGACCTCATCGGTACGGCGGCTGATATCCTCGCCCATCTTCCATGTCCCCTGACCAAGCACCTGAACGGCTTCGCCAGAGGGCAGTTTGGTGGTTCTGATGATCGACGGCATGGCGGGCTCCAGTTGGGGCCGGATCGCATCACAGGCTGGGCGAGAAATCCAGAGGCGTTCTCGCCGCCTAGGCGATTGCCGAAAGTCTACTTCACCGGATGGGCGGCGAGCCAATCCTGCATCTGCTTGATCTCGGCTTCCTGCGCGGCGACGACGCCTTCGGCGAGCTTGCGGATTTCCGGGTCCTTGCCGTTGGCGAGCTCGACCTTGGCCATGTCGATAGCACCCTGATGGTGCGGGATCATGCCCTTGACGAAATCGACATCGGCATTGCCGGTGTATTCAGATGCCATCATGTCGGCATGCATCTTGTCCATCGCGGCTTTGTAGCCTTCGGTCGAAGGGCTGGTCGCGTCCGTCGCCATGGCGCCCATGTCGTGTTTCATCTCCTCGCTCTGTGCCGGGACGCTTTCGAGGAAGACGGCAAGCAGCATTCCGGCCGCCATCAGCAAAAGCACGAGTTTTTTAGCCAAGGTCATTCATGGTCTCCTGTTGGGTGGGTTTCGTATCTGGGGGCTTGGCTCAGAGTTTCAATGTTCTCAGCCGCAATGCGTTTGCGATCACCGACACCGAGGACAGGCTCATCGCCGCCGCCGCCAGCATCGGCGACAACAGCGTGCCGGTGAGCGGATAGAGCACACCGGCGGCGACCGGCACGCCAAGCACGTTGTAGAGGAAGGCAAAGAACAGGTTCTGGCGGATGTTGCGGATCGTCGCCTGCGCCAGCGTGCGCGCCCGCACGATGCCGTTGAGGTCGCCCTTGACCAAGGTGATGCCGGCGCTTTCGACGGCGACATCGGCGCCGGTGCCCATGGCGATGCCGACATCGGCGGCGGCAAGGGCGGGTGCATCGTTGACGCCGTCGCCGGCCATGGCGACGCCTTTGCCCGTGGCGCGCAGCTCGTCGACGAGGGCGGCCTTCTGCTCCGGCAACAGGCCGGCGCGAACCTCGTCGATGCCTAGGCTTCTGGCGATCGCCCTTGCCGTGCGTTCGTTGTCGCCGGTCGCCATGATGATCCGCAAGCCGCTGTCGTGCAGCGCCCTAATCGCCTCGGCGGTGGTCGCCTTGACCGGGTCGGCGACGGCGACGAGGCCGGCCAGTTTCTTGTCCACGACGACGAACATCGCCGTCTTGCCTTCGACCTGCAGCGCCTCGGCCTTGGCTGAGATGGGTGTGGTGTCGATGCCGAGATCAGCCATCATGGCGGCATTGCCGAGCGCGATTTTCTTTCCCGAGACCGAACCGGAAACGCCCTTGCCGGTGACTGCCTCGAAGCCGGAGGCCTCATTGATCTTCAGTCCGCGCGTCCCAGCGCCGTCAACGATGGCCTCAGCCAACGGATGCTCCGAGCCCTTCTCCAGACCCGCGGCGAGCGCCAGCAATTCGTCGTCGGAAAAACCGTTTGCCGCAACGACATCGGTCAGTTTCGGCCGGCCTTCGGTCAGCGTACCCGTCTTGTCGACGATCAGCGTGTCGACGGAGGCGAAGCGCTCGAGCGCCGCGGCCTCCTTGATCAGCACGCCGGCATGCGCCCCGCGCCCGGTGGCGGTCATGATCGACATCGGCGTGGCGAGGCCGAGCGCACAGGGGCAAGCGATGATCAGCACCGACACCGCCGAGACGATGGCAAAGATCAGGCTGGGCTCGGGTCCAAACACGGCCCAGGCGATGAAAGCGGCAATCGCGACAAGGACGACGGCCGGGACAAAGTAGAAAGAAACGCGATCGGCCAACCCTTGAATCGGGGCGCGGGAGCGCTGCGCCTTGGCGACGAGCTCGACAATGCGCGCCAGCGTCGTCTCGGCGCCGATCCGCTCGGCGCGCATGATCAGCGAACCTTGTCTGTTGAGCGTGCCGCCGGTCAGCGCATCGCCCTCGGTCTTCTCGACCGGCAACGGTTCGCCCGTGATCATCGATTCGTCGATCGAGGAGCGGCCTTCCAGCAC
>NZ_RZRQ01000118.1:0-17202 GCF_003997785.1 Mesorhizobium sp. M7D.F.Ca.US.004.01.2.1
TCGCCATCCTCACCCACGATCACGCATTGGATTTCCTGATCGTCGCCGAAGCGCTGAAGCGCGACGACGCGGCCTATATCGGCATGATCGGTTCGAAGACCAAGAAAGCCACCTTCAAGAATTGGTTCCTGAAATCGGCGGACGGTAGCGAACCGGAGTTTGCCCGTCTCGTCTCGCCGATCGGCGGCGATGCCGTCAAGGACAAGCGCCCGCCGGTGATCGCCGCACTTGCGGCCGCCGAGATTATGACGGCGCTGGTTGTTCACGCCGCTGCCTCGGGTGCCGACCATCAGGTTTCGCGTGACAAGGTTATGGCCGGTTAGCCGCAGCTGAACATCGGCTTCTTCGTTTTCCAATCGCCCCAAACATGCGTTTGCTGTATCCACCGGCCTTGCAGCATGGGCGAAGGCATATGGACGTTTTGAAAATCGCGGCCTTTTCGGATGGCAACACCGGCGGCAACCCTGCCGGAGTCTTGATCAGCGATATCTTGCCCGATGCGGCCGACATGCAGCTTCTGGCGGCGCAGGTCGGATTCTCGGAAACCGCCTTTGCCGCTCCTGAAGGCGACGGCTGGCGGGTCCGTTATTTCTCGCCGGAAACGGAAGTTCCCTTTTGCGGGCATGCCACCATCGCGCTTGGTGCGGCGCTGGTCCGGCAGTTTGGCGATGGAGTTTTCCCGCTGACCCTGAACCAGGCCAGCATAACCGTCGAAGGGTTTCGCGATGGTGTAAATGTCGCTGCCGCGCTGCAGTCGCCACCGACACGCAGCAAACCGGCCTCGCCTGAGCTGATTTCCGAAGCGCTGGCGTTGTTCGGTTACACCTCAAGCGATCTCGATCCGGCCATTCCACCGGCGCTGATCCATGGCGGCGCAGACCATCTTGTGCTTGCCCTCAAGTCGCGGCAGGCGCTGGCCGCCATGAGCTACGATCTGAAAGCCGGGCAAGCGCTGATGCGGCGAGAAGGGTTGGTGACGATCCTGCTGGCCTATGTGGAAACGCCACGGCTTTTCCACACGCGCAATCCGTTTGCCTCCGGCGGCGTCTATGAGGATCCGGCGACAGGTGCCTCGACGGCCGCCTTCGCCGGCTATCTGCGTGACATTGGCTGGCCGCATGGCGGCGCGATCGATGTCGTGCAAGGCGAGGACATGGGCATGCGCTCGCGTCTGCACGCTGACATTCCGCCAACGCCCGGAAGTTCGATCAGGGTTTCAGGCACCGCCCGAATGATGGACGAAGCATAGGCCCACGCATGCTCATGCCGGCCGTTTCAGACCCAGATGGTCGCGCAATGTGCGGCCCTCGTAGTCCGTCCGGAACAGGCCACGCCGCTGCAGTTCCGGCACAACGAGCGTGGCAAAGGCATCGAGTTCGCCGGGGAAGTAAGAGGGCATGACGTTGAAGCCGTCAGCCGCGCCACCTTCGAATCGCGCCTGCAGCTCGTCGGCGACCTGGGCCGCTGTGCCGACAATGCGCCAATGGCCGCGCGCGCCGGCAAAATGGCGGGCGAGCTGGCGAATGGAAAGATTGTCGCGGCGGGACTGCTCTATGACCAGCGCTTGCCGGCTCTTCATCCCCTCGCTCTCCGGCAGTTCCGGCAGCGGCCCATCGATCGGATAGCGCCACAGGTCGGAGATGCTGAGATAACTGGATAAAAGCGCAACGCCGACATCGTCGGGGATCAACTCCTGCAATTCCTCGTATTTTTCACGGGCCTTCGCCTCGGTCTCCGCCACAACTGGCGCGACGCCGGGCATGATCTTGATGTCGTCAGGCTCGCGCCCATAGGTGGCCATGCGCCCCTTGAGATCGTCATAGAAGGCCTTGGCTTCCTCGAAGGTCTGCGCCGCCGTGAACACCACATCGGCGGTGCGGGCGGCAAGGTCGCGGCCGACATCCGAGGCGCCGGCCTGGACCATCACCGGCGCGCCTTGCGGCGAGCGTGGCAGGTCAAGCGGGTCGCGAACCGAAAAGCTCTGGCCGTCGTGGCCAGAGCCGAGCTTCTCACGCCAAAGCCTGGCAACCACTTCGGCGAACTCACGCGCGCGCTCATAACGGTCGGCATGCGGACGCAAGCCGGTCGAGCCGAAATTCGCGGCTTCGATGGGGCTGGCCGAGGTGACCAGGTTCCAGCCGGCCCTGCCGCCGCTCAGATGGTCGAGCGACAGGAAGGTTCGCGCCAGCCCATAGGGCTCGTTGTAGCTTGTCGAGGCTGTTGAGACGAGGCCGATGCGGCTGGTCTGGGCGGCGAGCGCCGAAAGCAGGCTGATCGGCTCGAAACCGATCGAGCGCGATGTCTGGCTGGCGATACCGACATTGGCTTCGCGCAGGCCGGCGGCGTCCTCGCAGAACACCATGTCGAATTTCGCCGCCTCCGCTGTGCGTGCCAGCTGGATGTAATGGTCGATGTCGATGCCGGCGGTCACGTGTGCCTTGGGGTGGCGCCAGGCGGCGATGTGATGACCTGTCGCCCATAGGAAGGCGCCGAGCTTCATCTGGCCAGCGGTCATTGGTCACCTCCGCCGGCAAGCCCGAGGTGCGAGCGCAAAATTGTCCCGCGATAGTTCTCTCGAAACAGGCCACGCAGCCGCAGCGCCGGCAAGACCAGATCGACGAAATCGTTGAGTGCTGAGAGTTGTGCCGGCATCAGGATGTTAAACCCGTCGCAGTTTTTCGCCCGGAAACCTTTTTCCATGCTGTCGGCAATGGTCGGCTTGGCGGTGCCATTGGTGACGAGCGAGATATTCATCAGAAGCCTCACGGCATCCGGATCGCGTCCGCAGGCGGCGACGCGGCGCTTCAGTTCGTCATAGCGTGCTTGCGCATTCTCGATCGGTTCGTCGTCAAGCAGGATGACATCGGCGGTGCGGGCGGCAATATCGAAGTCGGATTCCCGCAGGCCCGACAAGACCAGCACCGGCGTGTCCTGTGGCGACCGTGCGACGTTCAGCGGTCCGCGCACGGAAAAGAACTCGCCCTTGTGCTCAAGCAGGTGCATCTTTTTGGGATCGTGGAAGCGGCCGCCGCTCTGGTCGAACAGGAGCGCGTCCGCATCCCAGCCGTTCCACAGGCCCTGAACGATGTCGATATATTCTCCGGTGCGGCGGCGGAAATCGCCTGATGAAAACCCCTCCGGCCGGCTAAAATTGGCCGCTTCGCGCGGATTCTGCGCCATGGTCGCGTTCCAGCCGGTGCGGCCATGGCTGATGATGTCGAGTGAAGCAAAACGGCGCGCCAGATTGTAGGGCTGGTGGGCAATTGTCGAGGCAGCGGCAACGAGGCCGATCCTGGTAGTCACTGTGGCCAGTGCGGCCAGCAACGTCGTCGCTTCGAAGGGCATCTGCCTACTTGCTGCATCGTTACTCGAAGCCGGCACGGAATCGGCAAGGAACACCATGTCCAGCCCAGCTGCTTCGGCCTTTTGCACGAAACCAGCCAGGCGGCTGAATTCCGGCTCCGGTGATGGATCGGCGGTTCCCGCAAACAGCGAAACGGCAAGATGCATTGTGGCGCCGTTGTCCATCGATGGTCCCTGCAAGACGAAAATCGACCTGAACTATGTTCGCCACGTCCTGGGATGGCAACCGCCGGCGCTGGGCCAACCGCCGCTCACTTGCCGGCCAGTCCTATTTGCCAGCAAGCAGATCGTTGATCAGCCGCTGGCAGCGCTCGGCCATGAAGTCGAGCAGCAGCCGCACTTTTGGATCCTGCAGCTTCTTATGCGGATAGACGGCGGCGAATTGCACCGGTGTCGGCGGCGTGCTGCTAAGGATCACCTTCAGCCGTCGGTCGCGGATAAACGGCTCGACCTCGAAGCGCGGCTTGTTGATGATGCCGCGGCCGGACAGTGCCCATCCGGTCAGCACGTCGCCATCGTCGGTGTCATACGGCCCGTGCACCTCGAATTTCTGCGGGCCCGTGGGGGTCTGCAGCGTCCACACATATTCGCGCGCGCCGGAATAGCGCAGCATCAGGCAGTCGTGTTTCTTGCCGATCAGCTCCTGCGGCTCAATTGGCTCGCCGCGCGCCTCCAGATATTTCGGCGCCGCGACCAGCACGCGTTCGCATTCCATGATGCCGCGCATCCTGAGGCTGGAATCCTCGATGATGCCGAGCCGGAAGGCGACGTCGATGCCTTCCTTCATGATGTCGACATTGTGGTCCGAGAGCCTCAGCCGCACCTCGATATCAGGATATTTGTCGTGAAAATCCGGAATGCCCGAAGCCACCAGCCGGCGCCCGAGGCCGAGGGGCGCGGTCACACGGATGGTGCCGCGCGGTTGCCCGGAAAGCGCCGAGACCGCCGCTTCCGCCTCGGTGATCGCCTCCAGCACCTGCTTGGCGCCTCCGTAAAAAACCGTGCCATGCTCTGTCGGCATCAACTGCCGTGTGGTGCGGTTGAACAGCCGCACCCCCAGATGCTTCTCCAGCTCCTTGATGCGGTTGGAGGCGACCGCTGGCGAGATGCGCATGTCGCGGCCGGCCGCCGACAGATTGCCGAGTTCAACGACGCGAACGAAGACGGCAATGTTGTCGAGATAGGCCATGCAGAGCACCTTCGCCGGTTTGCAGCGATCAGCCTAGTATTTTCCATTTTTTTTTGAAAGTCATCGTGCACCTCGCCTCTTTCCGTTTGCGCTCCAGCCCGTAAAGTCACCGGATCGGCAGGGACGACTTCAATGATGGATTTCGCGATTTTCTGGGACTGGCTGAGCTTTGCCGTGCGCTGGCTGCATGTCGTCACCGGCATCGCCTGGATCGGCTCGTCCTTCTACTTCGTCGCGCTCGATCTCGGCCTGCGCCAGCGTCCGGGCATGCCTGTCGGCGCCTTCGGCGAGGAGTGGCAGGTGCATGGCGGCGGTTTCTACCACATCCAGAAATATCTGGCGGCGCCTGCCGAGATGCCGGAACACCTGACCTGGTTCAAATGGGAATCCTACGCCACCTGGCTGTCCGGCTTCGCCATGCTGTGCGTCGTCTATTATGCCGGAGCCGATCTGTTCCTGATCGATCCGAATGTGCTGCCCATGTCTGTGCCGGTCGGTATCCTGCTGTCGCTGGCAACGATCGGGGTCGGCTGGGTGGTCTATGATCTGCTGTGCCGCTCGCCGCTGGGCAAGAGCGATACCGGGCTGATGCTGGTGCTCTACTGCGTTCTGGTGTTCATCGCCTGGGGGCTGACGCACCTGTTCACCGGCCGCGCCGCCTTCCTGCATCTGGGCGCCATCACCGCGACGATCATGTCGGCCAATGTCTTCATGGTCATCATCCCCAACCAGAAGATCGTCGTCGCCGACCTCATCGCCGGCCGCAAGCCTGACCCGAAATACGGCAAGATCGCCAAGCAGCGTTCGCTCCACAACAACTATCTGACGCTACCGGTGCTGTTCCTGATGCTGTCGAATCACTATCCGCTGGCGTTCGGCACTGAGTTCAACTGGGTCATCGCCTCGCTGGTGTTTATCATCGGCGTGCTGATCCGGCACTATTTCAACTCCATCCATGCGCGCAAGGGCAATCCGACCTGGACCTGGATGGCAGCACTTGTCCTGTTCATCGTCATCATCTGGCTGTCGACCGCGCCGAAGGTGCTGACCGGCGAGCCCAGGGAATCGGCGGCGGCGCAAATCTATGTCGCTTCAGCGCATTTCCCGGCCGTGCGCGACACCGTGCTCGGCCGCTGCTCGATGTGCCATGCGGCGGAGCCGGTCTATGAGGGCATCTATCATGCGCCGAAGGGCGTGATGCTCGACACCGACGCTGATATCGCCAACCACGCCCGCGAGATCTATCTGCAGGCCGGCCGCAGCCACGCCATGCCGCCCGCCAACGTCTCGCAGATTACCGACAAGGAGCGGGCGCTGCTGGTGGCCTGGTTCGAAGGCGCGGGAAAATAGCATGACCTCCACGCTTCTGCGCGGCCGCACGCTGTCCTTTGTGCGTTGGCCCGAAACCATCGACGACCATTCCGCCTGGCGCTACGAGGAGGATGGCGGTCTGCTGATCCGCGACGGCAGGATCGTCGCCGCGGGCACCTATGCCGAAGTTGAAAAGCAGGCCGGCGAGGCCGTGAAAAAAATCGACCATCGGCCGCATTTGCTGCTGCCGGGCTTCATCGATGCGCATGTGCATTTTCCGCAGATGCAGGTCATCGCCTCCTATGGCGCCGAACTGCTCGACTGGCTGAACACTTACACTTTTCCGGAAGAGACCAAGTTCGCCAACGCCCAGCATGGCCGCCGCATTGCGCGGCTGTTCCTCGACGAGATGGTGCGCCATGGCACCACGACGGTTGCCGCCTACTGCTCGGTGCACAAGGCTTCGGCAGAAGCGTTCTTTGCCGAATCGCATGACCGCAACATGCTCAACATCGCCGGCAAGGTGATGATGGACCGCAATGCGCCGGACGGCGTGCTCGACACGCCGCAATCCAGCTATGACGACAGCAAGGCGCTGATCGTGCAATGGCATGGCAAGGGGCGGCAACTTTATGCCATCACGCCGCGCTTCGCCATCACCTCGTCGCCGGAGCAGATGGAGATGGCCGCAGCACTCTGCCGCGAGCATCCCGACCTGCACATGCAGACGCATCTGTCGGAAAACCACGCCGAGATCGCCTTCACGCGGGAGCTCTATCCGTGGTCGCGCGACTATACCGATGTCTACGAGCATTATGGGCTGTTAGGAAAGAAGAGCCTGTTCGGCCATTGCATCCATCTGTCGGAGCGTGAGGCTGATGCGCTTTCGGACTCAGGCTCGGTGGCGGTGTTCTGCCCGACTTCGAACCTGTTCCTCGGCTCCGGCCTGTTCGATTACCAACGCTTTCGCCGCCGCGACAAGGCGATCCGGATCGCCGCCGCCACCGATGTCGGCGGCGGCACCAATTATTCGATGCTGCGCACCATGGACGAGGGCTACAAGGTGATCGCGCTGAACGGCGAGAAGCTCAATCCGTTCCAGTCCTTCTGGCAACTGACACGCGGCAATGCCGAGGCGCTGTCGGTGGCGCAGAAGATCGGCACGCTGGATGAAGGCAGCGATGCCGACATCGTCGTGCTCGACGCCAGGGCGACGCCGGCGATGCGGCTCAGGATGGAAACGGTCGAGACGCTGGCGCAGGAATTGTTCCTGCTGCAGACGCTGGGCGACGACCGCGCCGTGCGCGAGGTCTATGTGGCGGGGCGGCCCGTCAAGGCTGACATGATAGCGGGATAAGCCCCCCTCACCCGGATTGCCAACCGAATTGCAAAGGGCAATCCGACCTCTCCCCGAGGGGAGAGGAGTTCGCCAGCGTTGACGCCAGCCTCTTCTCCCCCTCGGGGAGAAGGTGGCCGCGCAGCGGCCGGATGAGGGGGCCGCGGCGACGGGAGCTTGACCGGGCGGAGCTTGTCGTACAAACGACGTGTGACGATTTTCGGAGAGAGAAAATGGCCGTTGCTGACGACATCGCTCTGATCAAGAGACAGGAAGAAGTCCTGGTCTTCGCCGCCTTTGACGAGGCCGTTGCTTTCAGGATCGGTTCAGCCATCCGCGACCGCGCGCTCGCCGAGAACCTGCCTGTTATCGTCGATATCAGGACCTTCGACCGGCCGCTGTTCTATGCCGCGCTGCCGGGCTCGAACGCTTCCAATCCGGATTGGGCACGGCGCAAGATCAATGTCGTCAAGCGGTTCCTGAAAAGCACCTATCGCATGGTGCTGGAGCAGCAGCGCCCCGACCGCACCTTCAAGGTTGGCGAGGGTCTCGACATTTCAGACTATGTGCTGGCTGGCGGCGGCTTTCCGGTGACGGTCAAGGGCGCCGGCGTCATTGGTGTGATCGCCGTTTCCGGACTGCCGGAGCGCGAGGATCACGGCGTCGTGGTCGATGCGCTGTGCGATCATTTGGGCGTCGACAAGCGCGGCCTGGCATTGCCTCGGGAAGCCGAATGACCGTACTCGACCCCAAATCGTTCCTCACCTCCATTTTCAACGCGGCCGTCGCCGCTGCCGATCCGGAACGAACCATCCGGGATCATTTGCCGGCCAAACCCAAGGGCCGCACCATCGTCATTGGCGCCGGAAAAGGCTCGGCGCAGATGGCGGCGGCGTTCGAAAAGGCGTGGGACGGCCCCATCGAAGGGCTGGTCGTCACCCGCTACGGCTATGGCGCAACCTGCGAACGCATCGAGATCATTGAGGCGGCGCATCCGGTGCCGGACGCTGCCGGCCTGGAAGCCTCGCGTCGCCTGCTCGCCAAGGTCCAGGGGCTGACAGCGGACGATCTGGTCGTGGCGCTGATTTCGGGTGGCGGCTCGGCGCTCTTGCCGTCGCCGGCCGGCAGCCTGACGCTGGCCGACGAGATCGCCGTCAACGAGGCGCTGCTCGCCTCCGGCGCGCCGATCGCGGCGATGAACACCATCCGCAAGCACCTTTCCGCCATCAAGGGCGGCAGACTGGCGGCGGCCGCCTGGCCGGCCAAGGTGGTGTCGCTGGTCGTTTCCGACATTCCCGGCGACAATCCGGCGCTGGTCGCCTCCGGCCCGACGGTACCGGATACCGGCAGCCGCGAAGACGCGCTGGCCTCGATATCAGCCTATGGCATGAAACTGCCGGCCGCGGTGATGGCTCACATCAATTCGCCGGCCGCCGATGCACCAAGCCCTGGGGATGAGCGCTTTTCGCGCAACGAAGTGCATCTGATCGCCTCTGCCGGCGTGTCGCTCGAAACGGCTGCTGCGGAAGCGAAACGGCAAGGCGTCGAAGCTGTCATTCTCTCCGATGCCATCGAAGGGGAAGCGCGCGAGGTCGGCGGCGTGCATGCGGCAATCGCGCGCGAAGTGGCGACGCGCAACCGACCATTTTCGAAGCCGGTTCTGATCCTGTCGGGTGGCGAAACCACGGTGACGTTGCGGGCAAAAGGCAAGGGCGGCCGCAACTCGGAATTCCTGCTCGCCTTCGCCATCGGCATCAATGGCGTCGACGGTATCCACGCGCTGGCCGCCGACACCGACGGCATCGACGGTTCGGAAGACAATGCCGGTGCCTTCGCAGATGGCTCCACCGTGGCGCGCATGCGCGCAGCCAGCGTCGACGCCAAGGCGATGTTGGCCGGCAACAATGCCTGGACGGCCTTCAATGCGGTTGGCGATCTCTTCGTGCCCGGCCCGACAGGCACGAATGTCAACGATCTCAGGGCGATCCTGATCAGATAGCTTTTTAGGCGGCCATCAGCCGCTTGACCTGCTTCATGTCGTGCAGGAACCGCTCGCGTTCAGCTTCCTTGTCCGCCGGCTCATGGATGCGTAGGATGAAGGACGGGTGGATGGTGATGAAGACGCGCAAGCCATCCTCGCGCTCGATCACCTGGCCACGCATTTTTGTCACCGGGATCGCCTTGCCCAGCAGCGACAACGCCGCCGTTGCGCCCAGCGCCACAGCCAGCTCCGGCTTGATCAGCGCGAACTCCCTGTCGATCCACCAGCGGCAGGCCTGAACCTCGCCGGCATTTGGCTTGGAATGAATGCGGCGCTTGCCGCGCGGCTCGAATTTGAAGTGCTTGACCGCGTTGGTGACATAGATCTTTTGCCGGTCGACTCCGGCCTCATCGAGGATGGCATTGAACACCTTGCCCGCCGGGCCAACAAAAGGTTTGCCGGCGAGATCTTCCTGTTCGCCCGGCTGTTCGCCGACAAAGACCACCCTGGCATCATCAGGACCCTCGCCGAACACGGTCTGGGTCGCGTCGTGCCACAGCGGGCAGCGGCGGCAACCTTTCGCAGCCTCGCGCAGTTCCGTGATCGAGGTGGCATCGGTCTCGTCCGATATCGGCTCGGCGCGCGGCGCGGAAACGCGCCGGGCCGGCATCTTCGCCTTACGCGGAAGGCCTGTGGTCGCCATCATCTTGCCTTTCCATTTCGATATTGAAAATGGACAAGGCCGAGGATGGTTCCTCCCTCACACCTCGTGCAAATAGAGGTGGTAATCCAGTTCGCTGACCGTGCGCGCCACGCGCAGATACTCGGACTGCTTGATCGCCACGAAGGTCCGGTGCAGGTCCTCGCCGAGCGCGCCTTTCAGGAAGCTAGATGCTCGCGCCGCTTCGATCGCGGCGCGCCAGTCGACAGGCATCGTCGTGCGTGTGACCGCCGCCTCGTAGCCGTTGCCGGTGGTTTCCGGGCCGGGGTCGAGACCTTCATCCAGACCTTTGATGATGCCGGCCAGCACCGTTGCGGCGATCAGATAGGGGTTGGCGTCGACGCCAGACGGCCGGTGCTCGATGCGCCGGTTTTTGGCATCGCCCGCCGGCACGCGCAGCGCCACCGAACGGTTGTTGACGCCCCAGGTTGGGGCCACCGGCGCATAGGATTGCGAGACGAAGCGCCGCCAGGAATTGGCGTGCGGCGCAAACACCAGCATCGATTCCGCCATCGTCTGGATCAGACCGCCGAGCCCCTGCAGCAGCGGCAGCGACCAGCTCTCGCCGCCGGCTTCCGCAAAGACGTTTCGGCCGGCCTTGTCCTGCAGCGAGACGTGGAAATGCATGCCAGAGCCGGCATATTTCTCGATCGGCTTGGCCATGAAACAGGCGGTGACGCCATGGCGGCGCGCCTGCGCCCGCACCAGCCGCTTCAGCATGACTAGGTCGTCGGCCGCCCGCATCACGTCCTTGCGGTAGTTCAGCGTCAATTCGTACTGGCCGGGCGCATATTCGGAAATCACCGTCTCGGCCGGAATGCCTTGCGCCTTGGCCGCTGCATAGATGTCGGAAAACAGCGGCTCCATGCCATGCAGATGATCGACGGAATAGACCTCGGTCTTGCCCGAGACGCGGCCGTCGAGCACGGCGCGCGCCGGCTGCACCTTACCGTCGGCGTCGCGCTCATTGGCCAGCAGAAAAAATTCGAGTTCGAAGGCGCCGGCCGGATAGAGACCCTTGGCCGCCAAGATGTCGACCTGCCGTGCCAGCGCCAGCCGCGGATCCGACGACATCGGCCGGCCGTCGAGCATGTACATAGCCATCAGCAACTGGCCGCGCGGCGGATTTGTGCCGTAGAGCGGCACCAGCGTGCCGGGGATCGGCCATGCCCTGAGGTCACCGTCGCCAGTCGTCCAGATCAGCCCGGTCTCGTGCACATCCTCGCCGGTGATATCGAGGCCGAGGATCGAGATCGGCATATGGCGGCCGCCCTCGAAGATGCTCGTCAGCTCATGCCGGCGCACGATCTTGCCACGGCCGACGCCATTGGCATCGGTCAGCACGATATCGAAGGCTTCGATCTCGGGATGGGCGTCGAGAAAGGCTTGCGCCTCGGCGGGTGTCGAGCCCGAAGGTGAGGTCGTCATGGCATTGGGATGGTCCATCGCCGCTTGTCTCATGCCGCAAGCTTTGCCGCAACCGCGCCGAAGGCGGTGATCAGCCGGTTGACCTGGGCACCTGACGTCGCCGGCGAAATCAGCATCATGTTGTGGAACGGGGCGATCAGCACGCCGCGATTGACCAGCGCGACATGGATTGCGGCCTCCAGTTCCGGCGCATGCGCCACTTCCGCCTCGGCGCCATTCCTCAAGGGGCCGGGCGCGCAGATGAACTCGACACGAGCGCCGACACGGGAAACATGCCAGGGCAGGCGATAGCGGTCGATCACGCCGGTCAGCCCGGCATCGAGCCGCCGCGCCAGATGATCCATCCGGTCATAATTTTCCTGCGTCATCACCTCTTCAAGCGTGGCGCGCATCGCTGCGAACTGTAGCGGGTTGGCCGAGAGCGTCGTGCCCATACCGGAATAGCCCGGTTCCTTGGTCCTGTTGTAATCTGCATAGCGCGAGGCAACGTCGTCGCTCATGCCCCACACGCTTGCAGGCACACCGCCGGCAATCGGCTTGCCGAGCACGAAGAAGTCCGGCTCCAGCCTGTATTTCCTGGTGTAGCCGCCGGGACCGGTCGAGATCGTATGTGTCTCGTCGATCAGAAGCAGTGTGCCGGCTTGGCGCGTTAGTTTGCGCAGCGCGTCATGGTAGCCCGGATCAGCCAGCACCATGCAGGAATTGGTCAGCACCGGTTCGGCGATGACGCAGGCCACATCCTTATCCCTGAGCGCGGCTTCGAGTGCTGAAACATCGTTGAACTCGATCACCTTGGCCGTGCGGGTCAGGTCGCGGAACTCGCCGGCCAATCCCGGCCGGTTGACGGGCTTGCCGTCGATCAGCCGTATCATCGTCTCGTCGACCGAGCCGTGATAGCAGCCATTGAAGACCAGGATCTTTTCCCGGCCGGTGATGGCGCGGGCAACGCGCAATGCAAAGCGGTTGGCGTCGGTCGCCGTCGTCGCGATCTGCCAGAACGGCAGGCCGAAACGCTGCTGCAGCAGCGGCCCGATGGCGAGCGCGTCTTCCGAGGGCAGCATATAGGTCAGGCCTCGCCCGGCCTGGCGGCGAATGGCGCGCGCCACCGGCGGCGGCGAATGGCCGAACATCGAGCCGGTGTCGCCAAGGCAAAAATCGTCGAGCCTGATACCGTCGATGTCGGTGATGGTCGCGCCTCTGGCGCTGTCGACCAGGATTGGAAACGGCGTCGGCCAGTCGTTCATCCAGTGCATCGGCATGCCGCCGAAGAAGCCGGGCAGGCCGTTGCCGACCTTGGCTTGCGACTTTGGCCGCGCCTTGCGGAAAGCCGCCCCCTCGGTGTCGCGCAGCTCGGCAATGCGGTCGCGGCTGATGCCGCCGATGGACGTCTTGGAAATGTCGCTATGCATGAAAACCCCTCTGGTCGATCCCTCTTAGACAATCCGTGTCCGCATCCGCAATTGGCCGCGCGTCTGTCCTGCGTTGGCTCAGCCTTTGGCAGCGGCGCTTGACCATGCTGTCGAAGTCAGCGCCAATACGAGCGGGAATTGAGGTGGGGACAGCAAAAATGCGGACGATCATCTGTGTGGCAACGCTGCTGTTGTCGGCCAGCGCGGCTTTCGCCTCCGGCGGCATCTGGTGCGACGTTGACGATACGGCTGTGACATTCGATGTCGGCGCCGGCGTCACCAGAGGCATGGGCGGCCCGACCTTCAACTTTCGCGGCGATCTCGAAATCAAGGTGAGGCCCGTCGGCGATCATCTGCGCAAGACGGTGTTCGAGGATTCCAACCTGACCCAGTACTGGCTGGACGGCAAGGAGTTGCGGCTGAACATCTACCGCGAGCATCAGCTCGCAGATGCTTACAACTATGTTGAGCTGACGATCCTGACCAAGGCCAGCGACGAAGGCGTCTATGACGGGCAGTACACGCTTGCCATCTATGACAATGCCGCCGACACGGACAAGGACGGCAAGCCGGCTGAGTTGACGGGCAACGTGTCGTGCGGGGCTGAATAAGTCCTGAACTACGCCGTGATGTCGATGACGCCGCAATCTCCGGCCGCACTGCCGAAAGCGACGCGGCGTTCTTCCTTGTCCCACATCATCGAGGTGATGGCGCCCTTGCCCGGTCGCCGCAACAGCACTTCCTTGGCGTCGGCAAAACGCACCGCCATCACCATGCCGTCATCATAGCCGATGGCGACGACATCCTGGCTCGGGTGGCAGGTGACAGCCGTCACCATGGCGTTGCCGCGCGTGCCAAGTTCCAGCGGTGCCTTGCCCATTGGCCCGTCCTTGCCTGAAAACGGCCAGACGATCGCCGCCGGCGCGCCGGAACTCGCCAGCCACTTGCCCTTCACGCTCCACGACAGGCTTTTGACCTTGCCGGGATAACCGGTCATGCGCATGTGCTTGCCGTCGGCGAGCTTCCAGCCGTGCAGCGCGTTTTCCTGCATGGTGGTGACGAGGAAGGCGCCATCCGGCGAGAAGGTGATGCCGGTGTGGGCGCCGGCCCATTCGAGCTCCACCGGCTTGCCCTCGGCGGCCGGGAAATGCAGCGTCGCGCCATTGTAGCGGGCAACGCCAAAGCGCATGCCCTTGGGCGAGAAGGCCAGCCCCTCGACCGAACGCGGATGGACGAATTCCCTGGTCTTGCTATCGGCAAAGCGCACGAAGGCGGTCTTGCCCGTCGCATAGGCGATGGCGCCTTGCGGTCCAGCGGCGACGCTGGTGATCCACTTCTTGGCCGCGCTTGCCAATTCCGTGGCCTCGCCGCTCGCTTTCACGGCAAACACCTTACCGTCCTCGCCGCCGGTGATCAGCCGGTCATTGGCCGCATCATGGAAGGCGGCGAGCAGCCCGTCATTGGCCTGAACTGTCTTGTGACCATGCTCGAGCCGATGGACGGCGCCATCGGCCATCGCGAAATGCGGCACGTCGCCGAGGAAGACGGCAGCGATGCAATGGCCTTCGAGATCAAGCGGGGCGACGGTCGGCATGGCAAATCTCAACGGTCATTCGTTCGTTCCAGCGTAGGATAACGGTTTCCTCGATCGGAACCGGGCCGCCTTGATAGGTGAAGACGAACCATTTGTCCCAGTTTTCGATCAACCAAGTTCTCGAAAGCCCGGGTTTTTTCTCGAACCGGCTTTCCTCGGGCAGCACCGCGAAGACCAGCCCTGCCTTGTAACCGGATGTGACCATGAGACCGAGCCCGGCCTCGTCTTCGTGGGGATCGAAGATCAGAAGATCGACCGGGCCGGAATCCGGCCCGAGATCGTAATTCTCGGAAAGTCTGATGACATCGCCGATGGTCAGGAAATCATCGGCGAGATCGAGCAAGCGGGGCATTTTATTGCGGTCAGCCCACCTGGCAGGCGTCGAAGCTCTTCTTCAGCCGCTCGGCGTCGAGTTCACGGCCGATGAACACCAGCCGGCTCTCATGTCTCTCGCCGTCCTTCCAGGCGCGCTGGTGGTCGCCCTCGATGATCATGTGCACGCCCTGGATGACATAGCGCTCGTCGTCGCCTTTGAGCGCGATGATGCCCTTCAGCCGCAGGATGTTGGGGCCTTCCATCTGGGTGATCTTCTCGATCCACGGGAAGAACTTCTTCGGGTCCATCTCGCCGCCGCGCAGCGACACCGACTGCACTGTCACGTCATGGATGTCGGAAGCATGCGCGTGATGGTGGTGGTCGTGCCCGTCATGATCATGGTGATCGTGGCCGTCATGGTCATGGTCATGGTGGTCGTGATCGTCATGCGCCTCGAGGAAATGCGGGTCGTTTTCCAGCGCCCTGGACAGGTCGAAGGCACCGCGGTCGAGCACTTCGGACAGGTCGACGCCGGCGCGGGTGGTGCGATGGATCTTTGCCGCCGGATTGATGGCGCGGATCGTCGCTTCGACCTTGGCGAGCTCTTCCGGTGTGACGAGGTCGGTCTTGTTGAGCACGACGACGTCGGCAAAGGCGATCTGGTCCTCGGCTTCCCTGGAATCCTTGAGCCGTAGCGGCAGATGCTTGGCGTCGACCAGCGCCACCACCGCGTCCAGCCTGGTCTTGGAGCGTACGTCGTCGTCCATGAAGAAGGTCTGCGCCACCGGCACCGGATCGGCGAGCCCGGTGGTCTCGACGACGATGGCGTCGAAGCGGCCGGGTCGGCGCATCAGGCCCTCGACGACACGGATCAGATCGCCGCGCACCGTGCAGCAGACGCAGCCATTGTTCATCTCGTAGATTTCCTCGTCGGATTCCACGATCAGATCGTTGTCGATGCCGATTTCGCCGAACTCGTTGACGATGACGGCGTAGCGCTTGCCGTGGTTTTCCGACAGGATGCGGTTGAGCAGCGTCGTCTTGCCGGCGCCGAGATAGCCGGTGAGAACGGTTACGGGGATCTGCGTCTGTGCGTCGCTCATGGCTTGCCTCGAACTGTCTGGGCCTCGAAAAATCCGGCCTCGAAGAATGGATTGTCGGTTCCATATAGGGTGTGTGCCGGGCTTTTGCACGAGGCAAACCGATGGGCCAAACCAGCTGCCGCCATTACCGAATTTTGACTGGCGAGAGCCGCTGTGATTGCCTAGATCAGGACGCGGGAGGCCAATTCGAGAGGCAAGATATGTCCGGAGAGCCATCCTCCTTCTCATTGAGCCGGCGCCAGGCGCTCGGTTTGATCGCGGTCACCGCCGGAGGTGGAGTGTTCCTGCCGGCCTCGGCAATGGCCGCCCAATCTTCGGCTACCCAGGCCTCGCTCTATGCCGGACTGGCCCTGTTCGAAACCGGCGCCGGTGTCTGCGCCATCACACCTGAGGTGACAGAAGGGCCGTTCTATTTCGACCCAAAACTCGAACGTGCCGATGTCACCGAAGGCAAGAAGGGTATTGCCCTTGACGTCCGGCTGCAGGTTGTCGACGCGGGCTGCCGCCCGCTTGCCGGCGCTCGTGTCGACATCTGGCATTGCGACGCGCAAGGTGCCTATTCCGGCTATCCGGGACAAGGTGACGGCCGCGACGTCGACACGTCGGGCCAGACCTTCCTGCGTGGCTGGCAGAAGACCGACGCGCGCGGCATCGTTTCCTTCGCGACCATCTATCCCGGCTGGTATCGCGGTCGCACCACCCATATCCATTTCAAGGTTTTCCCCGACGACAGGTCGGTGATGACCGGCCAGTTGTTTTTCCCCGACAGTCTCAGCGAGCAGATCTTCACCTCTGTCGCGCCCTACAATGACCGGCCCGGCAAGCGCGACACCTCAAACGCCGCGGACGGCATTGCCAGGCAGGCCGGCCCGCAGTCGCAGGCCGCACTGCGCGAGGTCGAGGATGCCTATCAGGCGCTGATGATCGTCGCGGTGAAGCCCGGCTGAGCGACGTTCCCTTCCCCACCCTGCTCCCGACGAAAACTCCGGCCGCGAAAACTCGTTTGTCATCTAACTGAAATAAACATCTGGCATTAGCCACGGCGGACACCACAATGCTTGCCGGCAAAGCTGTTTGAAGCTCCGGAAACTTTTTGATCGTCGATTGCCAACCGGCCGGCTGTCTCTATGCTGCCCGCACCGGTACGGCCGAAGAGGGATGACCATGGCCAAGGCGGACAAGACTGCGACAATGAGCCGGCTGCATTCGGCGGCAAGACTGGCAAGAACCGCGCTGGCGGCTCGGCTTCTGGCGCATGGCTTCTATGCCGGCCAGGACCAGATCATGTTGGCGCTCGACCGCGAGGATGGCCAGACGCCGGGCAATCTCGCCGGCCGCCTCGGCGTGCGCCCACCCACCATCACCAAGACCATCAACCGGTTGCAGGCCCAGGGTTTCCTGGAGAAGCGCGCCTCGTCGGCGGATGCTCGCCAGGCGCATATCTTCCTCACC
>NZ_RZRQ01000119.1:0-17134 GCF_003997785.1 Mesorhizobium sp. M7D.F.Ca.US.004.01.2.1
ATCCTCAAGGTCGACCCGCTGACCAAGAAGGTTAGCCTCGGGCCGGAAAGCGCCGGCTCCGACCCCGGCCCGATCTGCTTCGATCGCGGCGGTACCGAACCCACGATCGCCGATTGCGACGCCATTCTCGGCCGGCTGAACCCGTACTATTTCCTGGGCGGCAAGGTCGTGCTGCAGGTCGAAAAGGCGCGCCGCGCCTTCCAGGAGAAATGCTCCGACATATTGGGCGTCGGGGTGGAAGAAGCCGCCGAAGGCATGATCGACATGTTGGAGTCCGATGCCAACAACGCGTTGCGCCGGGTCATTTCGGGTCAAGGCATCCACCCCTCCGAATTCACCCTGCTCTCCTATGGCGGCTCCGGTCCGCTGCATCTGGCCGGCTGCTCCAGGGGCATCGGCTTCAAGGACATCATCACCTTCCAGTTCGCGGCCGCCTTCTCCGCCTTCGGCTGCACCACGGCCGATTTCATGCGCCGGCATTCGGTGTCGACGCAGCACGACATTCCGTCACGCGCCGATGAGGCGACGCTGACCGCTTTTGGCGCAAAGGTCACCACGGTCTGGAATGATCTGACCAAGGCCGCGGTCGACGAAATGATCGCCGACGGTCATGCCAGAGAGAAGATCAGGACCGTGCCGTTCCTGATGATGCGCTACACCGGCCAGCTCGAGGACGTCGAAGTCATGGCGCCGCTGGCCGAGGTCAATTCCGCCGACGACATGCGCAAGGTTATCGACGAGTTCGAGGCGGTCTATGCCAAGGTCAACCATCGCGTGTCGCGCTATGGCGAAGCTGGCTTCACCATCACCGAACTTGGGCTGATCGCCACCGCGGACAAGGTCAAGCCGGTGCTGCTCAAGCGTCCGCTCGGCGCCTCCAATCCGGCAGCCGCGCACAAGGGCGCCCGCGAAGCCTATATCGGCGGACGCTGGCACAAGGCCAATCTCTACGAGATGGATCTGCTGCAGCCCGGCCATGAAGTCATCGGCCCGGCCATCATCGAACATCCCGCCACCACGCTCGTCGTTCATCCGCAGGACCGCGTCCATGTCGATGAATGGACGCTGCTGCACTACACCCACGCTTGAGAGGGCGACCGCCATGTTGGACAAACCTGCCTCGGCCCTGCGCCTTCGCGAACGACTGCTCGATTCCGAGCGGCTGATGGAAGAGACCGGCTGCTATGACGGCATCACGGAACTCACGCTGCGCAACCAGGATCCGCTGAAATTCGAGACGCTGCACACCAAGCTGCGTGCCTATTGCGTCTCGGCACGCGAAATGGCGCGCCGCATCTCGGCGTCGCCCGGGGTGCGCGAGGTCGGCGAAATGGTGGTCGCCATCTATACGCCCGAGGGTGACGCCATTGCACTGTCCAACGGCATCATGGTGCATGTCCATACGATGAGCCGCTTCATCAAATGGATGATCAAGAACAATTACGAGGACAACCCGCGCATCCGCGAAGGCGACATCTTCGCCAACAACGACGCCTTCATCGGCACCGTGCAGGTGCCTGACGTCATGGACGTGGTGCCGATCTTCCATGAAGGCACGCTGGTCGGCTGGGCCGGCGCTGTTTGCCACGAACTGGAAGCCGGCGGCATCACGCCGGGCGGCGACGTCTGTCTCGCGCAGGAGCGCTTCACCGAAGGCCTGTTCGTCTGCGCCGAGAAGATCGGCGAGAACGACGAGATCCGCCGCGACTACGTCATCCGCTGCGAGCGCAACCTGCGCATGCCGATCTACTGGGTGCTCGACGAGAAGGCCAAGGTAGCCTCCTGCATCGACATGCGCGAAAGCGTCAAGCAGTTGATCTCTGAGATCGGCTTGGACTACTGGATGAAGGTGTCGAAGGAGTTCATCGAGGAAGGCCGCCGCGCCCAGCTCGCCCGCACCCGCCAACTCACCGTGCCCGGCATCTATCGCGGCCACACCTTCTACGGCCACGTCACCGCGGGAAAGCCCGGCTTCCAGCTGCTCGGCGATCCCGACTGGCTCTACAACATCCCGATCGAGATGGAGATCACCACCGACGGCAAGATTACCATGGACTTCGAGGGCACGCAGCCCTGGGGCTACCATTCGATGAACTGCACGCCGGCCGGCATGGATGGCGGCATGTTCGTCACCTTGACCCAGCACATGAATTTCGAAGGACTGGTCAATGACGGCGCCTGGATGGCGACCGAACTGAAACTGCCGCACGGCACCTGGACCAATCCCGACAACGAGATGGTGGCCACCGCCACTTCATGGGCCTTGCTGCTGCCGGCCTACGGCGTCTTCCAGCGGCTTTTGTCGCGCGGCTTCGTGGCGCGTGGCTTTGTCGAGGAAGCCTTTGTCGGCCAGGTCAACAGCCCGATGATCGAAATGGGCGGCGAAAGCCAGTACGGCACGCCGTTCGGCATGGCGCATTTCGAATGCGCCGCCGCCGGTTCCGGCGCGCTGGCCATCAAGGATGGCCTCGACACCGCCTATGTCGGCTGGAATCCGGAATCCGACATGGGCAACATCGAGGTCTGGGAACAGTCGATGCCGATGGTCTATATCGGCCGCTCGATCGTGCCGAATTCCGGCGGCGCCGGCAAATATCGCGGCGGCTGTTCCTTCGTCTCGACCTGGCTGATCAACAAGACCTCGCATCTGCGGCTCCACACCTCCGAGCACTCCTCGCGCGTGTTCGACAATGGCGGCATGTGCGGCGGCTATCCGGCGCCGACCTGCCAGAAGCATCGCGCGGTGCGTAATTCCAACATCCACGAACTGGCCGCCAAAGGTGCGCCGCTGGCGCACGCGCCCGGCATCGACCCTGACGTCTCCGACTACGAGAAGAACATCGGCGGCGACCATGTCGTGGTCGAAGGTCCCTACATCACCTCGCCGCACAAATCCGGCGACATCTTCAGCCATTCCTACAATGGCGGCGGCGGCTATGGCGACGTGCTGGAGCGCGATCCGATCAAGACGGCCTGGGATGTCGAGAACGGCTTTCTCACCCGCGAGGCGGCGGACCAGGTGTTCGGCATCGTGCTTAAGGACGATGGAGACGGCTATCCCGTTGCCGATATCGACGCCACGGTCAAACGCCGCGCCGCCATGCGCAAGGAGCGTCTGGCCAAGGCGATCCCGGTTTCGGACTGGATCGCCAAGGAGCGTGGCCGAGTCGAAAAGGCGGACTTCGCCCCGGAGGTGAAGAAAATGTACACCAGCGCGATCAAGCTGTCGTCGCGCTTCACCAAGGAATTCAGCGAGTTCTGGAACGTCGACGCCAGATCGATCTTCATGCCGGGAGCAAAGCCATGACCTCATACAGCAAGGAAGTCCTCGGCGATCTGGCCGCCGGCAAGCTGCCCTGGCCGCAGACAAGGCGCATCATGAGCGCCTACAAGGATGATGACCGCTTCTTCAAGATGGTTGTCGTCTATCAGGACCGTGTCGCCTGGAAGGACCCGATCCTGCTGCCGGTCTCGGACCACCTCTTCATCTGCCAGAGCGGCGACGAGCGGATCACCCGCTGCGAATGCGGCCACTCCTTTGGCGACTATCGCAAGAATTGGAAGCTCAACGCCGCGATCAACGTGCGCAACACCGAGGAGGCTTTGCGGGAGATCTATCCCAACAGCGATCTCCCTGATCCCGAATGGATGGAAATCCGCGAATTCATCTGTCCGCAGTGCGGCACGCTGCATGAGGTTGAAGCGGCGGCACCCGGTTATCCCATAGTTCACGATTTCGAGCCCGACCTCGAAGGCTTCTATCGCGAATGGCTGGGCAAACCTCTCCAGGAAACATGAATCGCTGTCGATGGAGGCTGGCCGGTGTGATTGCCAAATCCGGCCGGGCCTGATTGCCTGCCCGGAACGAAGCGGAGACCGTGCGCCATGAACAACCTTTCCGGCCGCAGTGCCATCGTCACCGGCGGTTTCTCGGGCATGGGCTTCGCCATTGCGACGGCCTTGGCTGAAGCCGGCGCCAATGTCGCCGTCGGCTCCTACATCGCGCCCGCCGACGCTGACAGATCAGACGCCGCCTATTATCCAGGCGCGGACGAGATCGAGCGCGTGCTCGCGGCTCTCGCCGCGCATGGAACGAAAGTTCACGCCGCCCATCTCGACGTCCGTAACAGCGATGTCACCAACCGTTTCGCGGCGGATGCCGAAGCCGCCATCGGCCCCGCCGACATTCTGGTCAACGCCGCAGGCACCACCGCAGAGCAGCCGGTCTGCGGCCATTCCGACGCGCTGTGGGACAAGATCGTCGACACCAACCTGACCGGCGCCTTCCGCGCCACCCGCGCGGTTCTGCCCGGTATGATGGAGCGCGGCTGGGGCCGCATCGTCAATATCGGCTCGACCGCTGCCTCGGTTGGCTGGAAGGACAACCCTGCCTACTGCGCGTCCAAGGCCGGCCTTCTCGGTCTCACGCGCTGCGTGGCGCTGGAAGGGGCCGCGCATGGCGTCACCTGCGTCATGATCAGCCCGACCTGGGTCGAAACTGAACTGATGCGCCGCAACGTGGCGCAAGTCGTCGAGCGCGAGGGTAAGGGGCGCACCGCTGAGGAAGCGATGGCCGAGATCGCCAAAGGCAACCCGCAGCAGCGCATGCTGCAACCGCAGGAGATCGCCGCTTTGGCCGTTTTCCTGTGCTCGGACCTGGCCAAGGGCATCACCATGGAAAACATACAGATAACCGGCGGAGCCCTGTGGTAGCGTTTGCGCCGACAGGAGACAGAGCCTGATCCAGGCCACCTGGCCGGACGGACCTCTCTGCAGATGCCGCGCTGTAAGACAAGGTGACCGGATTTGCCATTGAGCGCAGGGCGCGATAGGTTATATTGCACTGCACAATGGAGACGCCGTTTATTGCACGCCCATGTTTGCGAAGATTCCGGCCGGCTCATGGCTTGCCGGCCCTGGGTCGTGTCGGCGGGAATCTGAGATGAAGATTCCAAAGTCCCTGCTGGTCGATCCCGAGAAGAACTCGGTCTATGGCGCCTTTGCCGTAGCCGTCTCGATCTGGGCGTTTTCCTATTCGGTCATTTTCGGCCAGGTGCTGATCCTGGCCTACTATGCGGTCTGGCTTCCGCTCATCCTGGTCGACTACCGGCGGTTCCTGCGACATCTGTCCAGCGCCTGGCTGCCGCTGCTGTTTGCGGCCTATGTCTGCTTCTCGGTTTTCTGGTCGCAGGCGCCCGGCGTCACCACGAGGACGTCGATCCAGTATTTTTCCCATATCGCCTGCGCATATGTCGCTGCGCGTACCGTCAGCGTGCGCACGCTGACCATAGGGGCGCTGGTCGGGATATTCGTCGTCCTTCTCTATTCGCTGAAGGTTGCGAACTATTCCGAGGACGTTCTCGACGGCACCGTCAACTTTGTCGGCGCCTTCGCCTCCAAGAACCAGATCGGCTTTGTCGGCTCGCTCGGCATCTATTTCTGCGCCGTCTTCCTTGCCTTTTACAGGCGCGGCCGGCTGAGCTTCATCCTGGCGGTGCCCGTCGTGCTGCTGTCGGCCTATGTGCTGGTCGTCTCGCATTCCGCCACCTCGATGGCCTCGATACCGGCAGTTCTGGCGCTGGTGGCGCTTCTTGCGATGAGCAAACTTCTGTCACGGCGCTATCGCCGGGTGATCTTCCTGGTCGGCGCCGGCCTGCTGGTGGTGACTGCCTTCGTCGCCTTGAATCTCGGGCTGATGGACTTCGTCCTCGGCCTCTTCGGCAAGGATTCGACGCTCACCGGGCGAACCTATCTGTGGGAGCAGGGCTGGAACGCCGTGCAAAAAGCGCCGCTTCTCGGCGTCGGCTATGCAGCCTATTGGGTGCAGGGCTTCGCCGAAGCCGAGCGGCTGTGGAACGAGTTCTACATCACCACCCGCACCGGCTTCCACTTCCACAACACTTATATCGAGGCCCTCGTCGAGCTCGGCTTCGTCGGGGCGACGCTGGTCTCGCTGATCATGCTGCGCACGCTCTACGGCCACGTTTCGGCGGTCATCTTCAGGACCTGGCAGGCGGATTCGGTGATCCTCTTCGGCGTGATGGTGCTGCTGCTGATCCGCTCCTTCGTCGAGGTCGAGATTCTCAACCCCTACATCATGGGCTCTTTCCTGATGTATTTCAGCTTCTTCAAGCTGGTGCGGCTGCCCGTTTCCAGCCGCACGCGGCGGTCGCAGGCCCTGGCGCCGGCGGAGGCGGCCAGGGGGGAGGCTGACTGGCCCCGGCATGCCGGCCGTCCGGCGGCGGCCGGTCCGTCATAAACCATCATCTCGCGGGCTGAAGGGAGCGGCCGTCCCCTTGAGCAGGCATGTGCTCGGACGGGAAGCCTCGATCCCGAGACGGTTATTACCGTTTCCGCAGGGAGATGTTCAAACAACAGAGCCAGAGCCTCATCCCGATTCTATCGGGGTGAGGCTCTGGCTCGAAACACTGGATCGTGTTGGAAGTCGGGCTACTGGCTGGCCAGCGGTGCCAGCTTGACCTTGATCACATCGCCAGGCAGCACCAGTGTGTCTTCCTTGGCGGCGATTTCGCTGGTCTTGCTGTCGACATTGCGCACCAGTGAATAGAGCAGGGTGGGCTGCTGATCATTTGTCATAGCGGCCGTCGTCGCGGGATCGGTGGCCTGGGCGATCAGGCCTTTCTGCATATTCGCCTTGAGCGCGGCCTCGTTCAGGTCGGCTTCGGTCTGCTGCCGGTCGGTGGCGAGACTTGAACTCAAGGTGTTCTGGGCATCGATGGCGTCCTGCTTTGCCTTGCTGATCGCCTGTTTGGCGGTGAGGATGGCCGTTTCGTAGTCCAGGATCTTGCCTTGCAGGTCGGCGACGGACTGCCGCGAATCCAGCAGTCGGGCGTTGGCGATCAGGCCTTTCTGCGCGAGCGGACCGATGCTGGTGAGTTGCTGCTGCGCCAGGTCGACCTGCTGCTGCTGATTGACGATCTTCTTCTGCAGCGATTCGATCTCGGATTCCAAAACCCCTTTCAGATCGTCGAGTGCCTCGAGTTTCAGCTTCAGCGCCTTTTGGTCGGCCGTCAGGATCGTCATCTCGTCCGCGACGATGGCTGGCAGTCGCGGATCGCCCTCGACCTCCTTCGGCACGTCGAAACTCGCCTTGCCGGCCATATCCGCGTCGATGCGGGCGCGCCTGACGATAAGCCGAATGCGCTGGTCGTCGGAGACATCGAAATTGCCCTTGGCGGTGACCAGGTCTTTGCCGAGTTGAGGGCCGTAGTCGGCGTTTCTCCTGATGCCGCCGGCGACGCTGATGGCCTTCAACACTGTCAGGTCGGGCACATAAGGAAACTGGCCAGGGTTCTGGACTTCGCCCGAAATGTAGAATGGCCGGAACTGCGCCATCTCGACCGAGGCTTCCGGTCTGTCCGATAGAGCGAGCTTTTTCTGCAAAGCCTCGCCGATCGCTGTTGCGATTTCGGATGTGGTCTTGCCGGATGCCGGCATCTCGCCGACGAACGGCACCGATAGTGTGCCGGATGGACCGACCGTGTACTCGCCATTCACCGCCGACCAGTCACGAAATGTGCCTTCCACGGTCTGCCATTCGGCGACGCGGATGGTCAGCTTGTCCTGCGACCCGAGGCGGTAGTCGCCGGCGGCTGCGATGTGGGGGATGACGAGCGACACGGCAAGGCATGTGGCCAGCAAACGCGCCCGCCGCAGGCGGCCGGAAACCGGGCCGTTGCGAAAGGCTTCGAACATATCTGTTTTCAACTGAACGTTCCGATCCGCTTTAGCCCCATCGCCCGATGAGCTTGCGTAGAATGGCCGGCACCAATGTCTGGCATCGGCGAAAGGCTGGTCAGTAAGAGCCGCGCGACATCCACACGGCCGGGACGGTCTTGATGATGATGCGAACGTCCTCGAACAGCGACCAGTTCTCGACATAGTGGCGGTCGAAGGCGACGCGGCTGTCATAGGATACATCGTTGCGGCCGCTGACCTGCCACAGGCCGGTCAGGCCCGGGCGGGATTTAAGGTAGTAGACCGCGGATGTGCCATAGATTTCCAGTTCGTCGCGCACGACCGGACGAGGGCCGACAAGGCTCATGTCGCCCTGCAGGATGTTGATGATCTGCGGCAGTTCGTCGAGGCTGAGTTTCCTCAGCACCGCTCCTACGCGGGTGACGCGCGGGTCGCTCTTCAGCTTGCGGGTCGCGATCCATTCTGCATTGGCGTCCGGGTTGGTGGCGAGATAGGCTGCCAGCACCTTGTCGCCGTCCGGAACCATGGTGCGAAACTTCAGGCAAGGAAAAATCCGCCCGCCGCGCCCGATTCGCCTGTGGCCGTAGAAGATCGAGCCACCGTCGGAAAACTTGACGAGCAGCGCTATCATGACAAACAGCGGGCTGAGGGCGATCAAGCCAATCAGTGAACCGGTGATATCGAAGCTGCGTTTGAGCAGGCCGCCGATCGGCGGCGGAAAATCGATGTCAGCCTGCGAAAAGCTCGCCGTGGCCGACTTGGCAACGTCCCTCATGCCGTAAACTCCATGCGTTGAACGAATGGTTCACCACACGATACCAAAAAAATGTTGCAGCGCAACACACAATTTCCCACCCCGTTGAAATAGTCACGTCATGAATTGACTAAATAATAAGCTAGACATGCACAAATTTCGGGATGTTTAGCACATTTGTGACAATAAACGGGCAGCATTGAAAAAATAAGGACCTTTTTGGGGCGGTTTTTAGGCAGGCCTACCTATCTGCCGGGATGAGGGACACGTTAGTGCTTTAGCATGCCATGATACTTGGGAAAAACCATATAAAATACTACTTAATATTGCCCATTCTACTGAAAACCGCGGATGGCCGGAGATCGGCTTGAATCCGGTCGCGTGCATTGCACCATGGCAGAGTCGATCGCAAAAGCTCAATCAAAAATATCCGCAGTTGCCCTTGCCGCCTACTGTTCGCCTTAATAGAATTGCAAATTATACCTGTCAGAGTAGCGACAGGTATCAAAGGCCGGAAGCAACCGGTCGAGAGTGGGCGACCTTAACAAGCCCACATGACAAGGGACGGCGCTCGGGTGGGGCAATCGTTAAATATACCCGAGCCGGTTTATGGGCTGTTGGGTATGGCGCTTCCAAAATTCATCCTCGGGATGATTTTCGCTTTGGCGATCGTCGTCGGCTGGTCGTGGCTGGGCGGCGCGTCGATAGGTACAATACTGCTGCGCGTCATCATCTGCGCCGTGGTCATTCAGGCGGGCTATTTCGTGCTCATCTATGCCATGATCGCCAGGAGCGCGCCGACGCCGGCCGACATGGCTCGTGACGTTGAACGAAAACTGAATGCCCCCGAGGTCGCCGAAGGCGAGAAGCTGGGCAGCGCCAGGCGCAGCCTGCACTAACCAGCGCCCGACCCGCCTCAGGCGACGTTGGCGGGTTTGGTCTCCGACTGTTCACTCGACAGCATCCTCGACAACCGGCTGCCGGCTTTCTCCTTCAGCCGCTGATATTGGCCGACCTCGACGATACGGCCGTTTTCAATCGCCACCACCCAGTCGGCGAAGGCGATCATCGACGGCCGGTGCGCTATGGTCAGGATCGTCATCGTGCCGCGCAATCCATCGATCGACCTGGCGATCAGCGACTGGTTTTGCCAGTCGAGCGCGCTGGTGGCCTCGTCCAGGATGAGCAGCGACGGCTTGCGCAGCAGTGCGCGCGCAAGCGCTATGCGCTGGCGTTCGCCGCCCGAGAGCCGCACGCCGCGGTCGCCGACCACCGTCTCGAGCCCGAGGTCGAGCCGTTCGACGAATTCGCCGGCGTGCGCCTGATGCAGCGCGGTCCACAGATCGTCATCGCTGGCCCGCGGCGCGGCAAGGCGCAGGTTTGCGGCGATCGTGTCATGCATCAGGAACACGTCCTGCGGCACATAGGCCACCTGGCCGCGCCAGCGGCGGCGATTGACGGCATCGATCTCGACGCCGTCGACGAGCATTTTGCCGGTGGTCGGTTCGAGCAGGCCAAGCAGCATGTCGGCAATCGTGCTCTTGCCCGATCCGGAAGGACCTATCAGCGCGGTGACCTTGCCAGCCGGCAGGCCGAAGGTGATGCCGGTGACCACCGACTTGGCAGGGTCGTCGCCATAGAAGAACGAAACGTCCCTTAGGTTGAGCCCGGTGGCGAGCGACAACTTGCTGCCTTCCCCGGCGGCGCCATCGCCTGGCTCGCGTTCGGCATCGAAACGCGCCTGCATGCTGCGCATCGCCGTATAGGCGGGCATATTGATCAGCACCTGCTGAGCCTGTGTCTGCATGTCCATGAAGCGCGGCGCGATGCGCATGAAGACCAGGAGCAGGACGACGATCTCGGCCAGCGACAGGTTGAAGCGGACCAGCGCCACATAGATGAACAGGCTCAGGCCGACGACACTCGCCACCTGGAACACCGCGGTGCCGATGGTGCTGTTGCGCACATAGTCGACATTGTCGGCCTTCATCTTTTCCAGCGTCGACTGCAATTGCGCGAAATAGCTGGCTTCGACGTTCAGGCTCTTGGCCACCTTGATGCCGCCAAGAAATTCCGAGACCGTCCGGTATTGGTCCTGGCGATTGGCGGTCAGCACCCGGCCAAAGGCAGTGGCCCGTGTCCGGAAGGGCTGCAGCGCCACGAACATCAGGATGCCGATGACGACGGCAAACAACGTCATGACCGGCGAGATGAACGTGGAAATCAAGAGATAGCCGGCCAGAAGTACGGCGATCTGCACCAGCATCAACAGCGAGAACGCAGCGCCCTGGACGCGGTCGATGTCGCCGGTCAGGGCATGATCGAGGTCGGAACTCCGCATGCGCGTAAAAACACCCCAGCGCGCCTTGCCGATGCTCTCGAACAGGTTCATGCGGACGCGGTTGATGAAATCGAACAGCAGTTTGGCCATGTAGACCGACTTGAAGCGGTTGAATGCTGCCTGCACCGCAACAAGCCCGACGAGTGCACAGAGCACCGTCGTCAGTTGCAGCGTGCCATCCGGCACCAGCCAGCGCACGAGATCATTGTTCGGCAGCTTGACTGCAAAATCCTGGTCGGAGCGTCCGACCAGGTGCAGCAGCGGGATGAGCAGCAGGATGGAGATGCCCTCGGTCAGGCTGCCCAGGATGAGGAAAATCAGTGCCGTCCAGGCTCGCCGACCGCCGATCTGGGCAATGGCGGCGCCGAATGCGGCAATTTCTCGAAACAGCGACAGGCGAAGGATTGAGGACTTCGACATGATTGCGCTCACGACCGCCGACTGCCAGCCGCCAGATCCCTTTCGATCAGGCCCACGGCTTCGCCGATCCTGTCCAGACCCGTTGGGACTTCCAGCCGGCACACGCCGACATGGTTAGCAATCCATGAACATTGCCGAAGATGTGTCGCCGCGAAATCGTCGGGCAGGGCCGCGCGGCCGAAACGCGTCACATAGGAGAATTTGATGATGGCCGGCAGGGCGGCAATGGCAGGCAGGGGCGTGATATCGGCCCTTTCGCCGCGCTCGAGAATATAAATCCTGGTCGCCGGCACCGTTTCGCCGGAAAAGCCACCGTTCAGGCGATGCTGCATCTTGTCGATCGCCGGATGCACTTGCGGCCGCACGTCCGCTTGCCTGAGCGAGATCGCCGCCGCGGCGTCAGCCGCCAGCTTGATCTGCGGAAAACCCGGAACAATCATCGGCTCACTCGGATCGGCGAGGTTCAGCGCCACCACGTCATCGGTAAGCAGTTGATGTCCGGCCCGGATCATAGCGCTTGCCGTCGTCGACTTGCCGGCCCCCTTGTCGCCCATGAAGATGGCGCTCGTGCCGGCGACGGCAATGGCGCTGGCATGCAGAACGAGCAGGCGGCGCCTGTGCAAGAGCAGCGCCATGACTGGGCCGAGCAGTGGAAACGCGATCAGCGTATCGTCGACGCCGGGCGCCGGCTCGATGTCGATACGGCGGCCATCGCTGATCAGGAACGCGCCGACGGCATGCCAGGCCAGATATTGCCGGTCCGGCTCGAAACGGAAGTCGGTCGCGGCCTCGGGCGAGGGCGTTGGCAGGCCGATCGCGCCGACGGCGATGACGACATCGGCCGCCCCCGGCGCCCCCGGCTCCAGTTCGGGCAACGTCACCTCGGACGCGATGGTCAGGCCATAGGCCCGGTAGAAGCGGCGTTCCCGCACGACCCGGCCATGCGGACGGGGATTATCACTGTATGCGGCGAGCGGCTCGTTGCGCGGTGTCATGCGGGGCTCCCGCTGTGCTGGAGTTGCCGCAGCCAGAGCGACAGTGAGGCCGAGCGCCAGACATACTGTACATCCAGGGGTGCTGCCTGATCGGGTTGGCGCAGCAGTCGCGCATAGGCAGCACTCACCTGAGGCAGATTGACGTAGGGCGCGATGCGGCTCGCATCCGAGACCAGCAGCTGTTCCAGGAGGTCGCGGTGGTTGCGCAGCATGCCGTTGACGAGATTGGCGGTGAAATCGATCTTGTCGCGCCGCCACTGCACCGCCGTCGGCAGGACGCCTTGCATAGCGCGGCGCAGCACATAGCGGCCAAAGCCGTGGCTCAGCTTCTCCTCACCCGGCAGTGCCAGGCAGAACTCGACCAGCGGCTTGTCCCAGAAGGGGTAGCGCGGCTCGACGCCGAAATTGGCTGCGGCCTTGTCGAGAACCTCGAAAGCATGCGGGACATAGCCGTTTGACAGGATCCAGCGATGGCTCAAGGCGTCGCTGGCCTGGATGCCGGGCGGCATGTAGCCGGCCCGATGAAACCGGTCGACCAGCTCGGTGCGCCTGGCCAGATCCGGATTGATCAGGTCGCGCCAGCCGCGCGGCGCCCCAGTCGGCTTGCGAAACTTGTTCAGCGTACGGTTCGCCAGATGTCTCAGTCTGGCGACGCGCCAGGCCGGCCCGTAGAGGGTCAGGAACTGGAAATACAGGCCAAGCGTGCTGTCGCCATAGGTGTTGGAGGCGCTGCGCACCTCGCGCCACAGATCCATCCATCTGCCGGCATTGGCAAGCTCGTGCAGGTGGCCGTGGCCTTGGGAAACGACCTCGTCGCCGCCATGGCCGTCAAGCAGCACCTTGATGCCCTTGGCGCCGGCAGTCCGATAGATGCCGCGGGTGAGCGTCAGGCCCGGTGCCAGGAACGTTCCTTGCTGTTCTTCCAGCACGCGTTCGAATTCGGCGAATGGCGCATAGTTGCCCACTGGTATCAGTGTCGGGTCAAACTGCTGCTGGTCGAGGACGGCATCGATGAACGGCCGCTCGTCCATCGGCGAGCCCTTCTCGAAAATCAGCGAGAAGGTGGGCAGCTTCGGTTTGCGTGCGGCGGCATTCTGCAGGCCGGCGACACAGGCGATCGACGAGGAATCGAGGCCGCCGCTCAGCATTGCGCCGACCGCCTGACTTCCCCGCATGCGGTTGCGCACCGATTGCGAGAACAGGTGGGCGAATTCCTCTGATGCATCGGACCGCAAGGGCCGCGCCGACGGCTCGATCTGCCAGTAGCGGCGCAGCACCACCTGTTGCGCGGTGACAGTGAGGCTGTGGCGGGCCGGCAGGCTGAATACATCGCTGTAGGGAGTGGACTGTGGGTCGTCGGGAAGCCCGGCCAGGAACCCGGAAATCTGGTGCTCGCTGATGCGTGTGTCGACTCCCTCGACGCCCAGGACCGGCCCGATCTCCGAGGCAAAGGAAAAACGCTGGTCCGCCGCGTGGTAGTAGAACGGCTTGACGCCGAAATGGTCGCGCGCGCAAAACAGCGATTGCCGTTCGCCATCCCAGATGGCGAAGGCGAAATCGCCTTGCAGGTGCATCGGGCAGGTTTCGCCCCAGCGCAGATAGGCCCGCATCAGCAGGATCGCGTCGGCGACCGACCGGTCTCGGATGCCGAGCCTGGCCAGCAGCTCGTCACGGTTGTCCAGCCGGCAATCGGCGGTGATAGCGAGCCTGCCGCCAGCCATCGTCTGCGGACCGGGGCCGGCTTCATCCGTGGTGTTGAGCCAGGCGTGGCCAAGCGCGATGTTGGCACCCAGCCACCACGAACTGCCGTCAGGGCCGCGATGGCGCATGCGAGCCAGCATCTGCTGGATGTCGGCCGCCGCGACCGCCGGTGGGTGTCCCAGGGGATGTCCTTGTCGCAGCAGAATTCCGGCGACGCCGCTCATCGGCTGCCGTGATCGATGAGATGAGCGAAACCGTCGATCGATCCGCCAAGCACGATATGGTTGTCGCTGATCAGCCAGGCATGTGCCTTCAGTTGCTCGCCCGTGCCGCGTTCAATGCCGATGCGTATCTTCGATTCATTGCCCTGGCGGGCGAGAATGTATTGACCCGAAAGCGCCTGGGTCAGGCACGTGGCGTAAGGGACGAAACGGGCCGCGGCAGCAACGCCCCAGGCGACACGCCGCAACTCGCCCATCGAGGCGCACTGACGCGCGTCGAGCCGCATCACCAGGCTGCGAACACGGTTATAGGAGAGCAGCGTCAACCCCAGCCGAACCGCCGCGACCACCAGCAGGCAGCGGCCAAGGAAGATCATTTCCGAGCCGCTCAGGGAGAAAACCCTGAACAGACTGCGCCGGCTTCCCCGACGCTTCGTCTGCCTGGGGCTTGTTTCCGTCGCGGGTTCCTGCCGCAAAACCATGGCCTTGTGCGGGACCGGCTTAGACAAGTGCCTCATGATGCAGCCTCGCAAGCCCGTTGTCGGCCAGGCCCTTCAGCAATGCGTCGATGTCGGCCTGGCAGCGCTCCGGGTCGACAGTGTAGCGCGCAAGCACGGCGCCGCGGATGTCGGCGATCGACCTGGGCTCCTGGATCAGCTCCCAGATGAAGGCACCGACGCCGTTCAGGCTGTAATAGATGTTGGATTTGAGGTTGAGCAGCGCCAGGCCATTGCCGAATTCGCAAGCCACGGCATCCTTGGTCGCACTCACCAAATCGTGGTCGGCCAAATCATGGTTGGATAGTTTCCAGTTCATCCCAAAACCTCGCTTACGATACGCACGGGCAGTTCCAGGCAATGAAAGTGGAGTCGGAGGTTTGGCCCCCGACTCTCTTAATTTTTTGGATCCAGAGTCGTCACCCCGGAAAACTGCGATTGGCTCAGGAGAACGTCAGGTCGCCGATCGGCGTGTGCGCGGGGAACGATGCGTCGATCGCCGTGCTGCCGCCGCCGCCCTGGGTGATGGTTTCAATCGAACCATGCACCGTCAGGCTTGGCGTTTCGTATTCATGCTTTTCAACATTCTGTTCCATTTTACTCTCCGATAAGGACTGGAAACGGCCTGTCGAGTGCCGTCAGCACGTACATGCTGCAGCGCAATAGCTGCATGGCAGCATTTATGAGTCAAGCCTGATTTACCAAGCGTTAATCAATTACGGGTTGCGGGCGTCACCATATGTGTGAGCCATGCCCAAGCCCTGACTTCTTTCGAGCCGATTCCTTGTGCACAAGGGCCATGTCGACGTCTATTCTTTAAGCGATTGATTTTGCTTGCATAAAGTGTCCACTTAGGTGCCTCTTTTTTAGGCATCTCTAATGCGGTAAATCTTGTTTGGAAAATCCTTGCTGAAGATCGGCTGAAACGCCCTGGTAAGGGGGTGTTTCAACTGTGGTTTTCGCCACCCCTCAGCCGATGTCGCTAAACGCGATGGTTGCAAAATTTCGCACTGCAAAAGGAAAAGCTTTACGGCATCAAGGTTTTTGGCGATGCTTGCTTCGCACCTGCAGCATAAGCGTCGCGCAAACCGCTTTCTTTGGGAGACTGTGCGCTAAATGGCCTTGCCGGATGGTTCATACGAACGATTGCGCGCCGCCGACTGTGCCGACGAGGTGGCCTATGTGCGGGCCTGCCTGCGGTTGTATTTCGCCGGGCCGCGTGCCGCCGCCGGCGACGTGTCGATGCCTGGCCTTGCGGGTGCCAACGTTGCCGACATTGCCAGGCTGAACAAGGTCGCGACCTTTGTCCTCAAGGCCCTGTCGCGCGCACCCGCGCATGAAAGGCCGCCCGAGCTTTTCCAGTGGCTCGACACCTACCGCAGGAGAACGGTTTCAATGAACGCGTCCTGCATCATGGATTCGATGGCGATCCATGATGTGCTGCGCGCCAACGAGATCGATTTCGTCTTTCTGAAGGGCCCGTTCCAGCAGCAACTGCTCTATGACGACCACTTCATGAAGCCCTCGGGCGATGTCGACATCCTGGTTTCGCCGGTCGGGTTTTTCAGGGCGCGTGGTGCGCTTCGCACGATCGGCTATGAGGTCGCAGGCAAGTCGCGCTCCGTCTGGTGGGTCCGCTTCCTCGGCGAACAGCACATGACCCGCGGCGACGGCCCGAAACCATCCACGGTCGATCTTCATTACCGCCTCCAGCAACCCGGCTCCCCAAGCCCGCGTGATGCGGACGGGTTTCTGCGGCGCAAGCGACAGGTCGAAATCGCCGGTGCGACCGTACCGTTCACCTCGGTTGCCGATACTTTGCTTTTGTCCTGCATCAGCGTCGCCAAGGCGCTTTTCAACCGGGAACCCTGTGCGGGTTACGTCTGCGATATCAGAGCCAGCGCCAGCCGCCTCGACGAGGCGGATCAGCAACGTGTGCTCGATGCCGCAGCCGCGCAGGGCCTGGATGACACGCTGCTGCTTGGCCTGCGCGCCGCCGATGTGCTACTTGGCGCCGCCGGCACGCTGCTGTCGGAGCGCGCAACCCGGATCCTGTCGCGCATCGGCAATGAGGATCTGCTCAGCATGGTCATCGCGCCGTGGCTGCCGTCGCTGCGGTGGCCGCAGCGGCGAACGGTGCTGTGGGAACTGTGCGGCCGCGCGCCGGTTCGCTATCTGGCCGAAGCCGGCTGGGCGGCGTCCGCCGACATCAGCCGCCGCATCTTTGAGCGGCCAGGCAGTCGCTGAATAAAGACAGATTGGACGCTGATGGCAATTCTATAGGGCATTGAACGAGTACGGGGCGAGGGCAAATCGATATCACCTGTACGAGAGGCAAATCCATGTCGATGACGAAATCCGAGGTCTGCGTGATCATCGCGGCAAAAAACGCGGCAGCGACAATCGCTGTCGCCATCGCGTCCGCGTTGCGCGAGCCGGAAGTGGCGGAGGTCGTCGTCGTCGATGACGCCTCCACCGACGACACC
>NZ_RZRQ01000011.1:0-44109 GCF_003997785.1 Mesorhizobium sp. M7D.F.Ca.US.004.01.2.1
GAGGAATTCCGGCTCCATCAGCATCTGCTTCAGGTTGAGCCGTTCGAAGGCATCCTTCTGGACTATCTGCACGACCTGCGCGGGAAAGAACGATCTGATATCGCCCATCCACTGCGCCACGGGTGGCGCAGTGGATGGGCGATATCAGATCGTTCTTTCCCGCGCAGGTCGTGCAGATAGTCCAGAAGGATGCCTTCGAACGGCTCAACCTGAAGCAGATGCTGATGGAGCCGGAATTCCTCAAGGCGATCGAGGCGGACGTCAATCTCGTCGCCGACCTGATTTCGCTGCGCTCCGTGATGCCGGCCAAGACCAAGGACATTGCGCGTACGATCATCGCCGATATCGTCGCCAAGTTGATGCAGCGGCTGGAGCAGAAGACGGCCGAGGCGATACGCGGCGCGGTCGACCGGTCGCAACGCACCAACCGCCCACGCCAGCGCGACATCGACTGGCCGCGTACGATCTCAGCCAACCTTCGCCATTACCAGCCCGAGCACAAAACCATCGTGCCGGAGAAGCTGGTCGGCTTCATGCGCAAACAGCGAAGGCTGGTCGACCTGGATGAGGTCGTGCTGTGCGTCGACCAGTCGGGCTCGATGGCAAGCTCGGTGATCTACGCCTCGATATTCGCCGCGGTGATGGCCTCTCTGCCGGTCGTGCGGACCAAGCTTGTCTGCTTCGACACGGCGATCGTCGATCTGACCGAGGAGCTCAGCGATCCTGTTGAAGTCTTGTTCGGCGTGCAGCTTGGCGGCGGCACCGACATCAACCAGGCCGTCGCCTATTGCGCGGACCGCATCGAGCGGCCGACCAAGTCGCATATGGTGCTCATCACCGACCTTTATGAGGGCGGCAACGGTCAGGAACTGCTGCGGCGGCTTGCAGCACTGGTTCGCTCCGGCGTCAATGTCGTGGTGCTTCTGGCGCTGACCGACCAAGGCAGGCCCGGTTATGATCCGAAGATGGCGGGCTCGGTGGCCGCGCTCGGCATTCCGGTCTTTGCCTGCACGCCGGATCTGTTTCCAGACATGATGGCGGCGGCATTGCGACGCGAGGATATCGGCGCATGGGCGGCCGGCGCCGACATCAAGCTTGTTCGTGCCGAATCCGAAGCGCCGGAGTGAAACAGCTGGTACCAGAGCTGCCAGGATGCTCCTGGCAGCTCTGGTAGAGATCGCTGGATCTCAGCCAAACTTCGGGTCGAGACTGCCCGACTTATACCGCTTGGCCATCTCAGCGACCGGCAGCGGCTTGATCTTCTGCGCGTTGCCGGCGGTGCCGAACTGTTCGAAACGCTCCTTGCAGAGCTTGCGCATGGCGGCCATGGCAGGCGTCAGGTACTTGCGTGGGTCGAACTCGCTCGGGTTCTCGGTCAGCACCTTGCGGATCGCGCCGGTCAGCGCCATGCGGTTGTCGGTGTCGATGTTGATCTTGCGCACGCCGTGCTTGATGCCGCGCTGGATTTCCTCGACCGGCACGCCCCAGGTCGGCTTCATCTGGCCGCCATATTTGTTGATGATCTCCTGCAGATCCTCCGGCACCGAGGACGAGCCGTGCATGACCAGATGCATGTTGGGCAGGCGACGGTGGATCTCCTCGATGACGTTCATGGCCAGCACCGCGCCGTCGGGCTTGCGCGAGAATTTGTAGGCGCCATGGCTGGTGCCCATTGCAACCGCCAGCGCATCGACATGGGTGTCCTTGACGAACTCCACCGCCTGTTCGGGATCGGTCAGCAACTGGTCGTGGCTGATGGCGCCTTCGACGCCGTGGCCGTCTTCCTGCTCGCCGCCGCCGCTCTCCAGCGAGCCGAGCACGCCGATCTCGCCTTCAACGGACACGCCGCCCCAATGCGCTATGTCGACGACGCGCTTGGTGATGCCGGAATTGTAGGTGTAGTCGGCAGGTGTCTTGCCGTCTTCCTTCAGCGACCCGTCCATCATCACCGAGGTGAAGCCGTACTGGATCGCGGTGACGCAGGTGGCTTCGTTGTTGCCATGGTCGAGATGCATGCAGACCGGAATGTCGGGATGGATTTCGACCAGCGCGTCGATCAGCTTGGCCAGCACCACGTCATTGGCATAGGCGCGCGCGCCGCGGCTTGCCTGCAGGATGACCGGCGACTTGGTCTCCTCGGCGGCCTCCATGATGGCGAGGCCCTGTTCCATGTTGTTCATGTTGAAAGCGGGTACGCCGTAGCCGTATTCGGCGGCGTGGTCGAGCAATTGTCTCAGTGTTATGCGAGCCACCCAATAGTCTCCCGTATCTGGTTTCAAGCGCAACGTCGCGGGCCGGCCGGTCGCCGGTCGGCCCTGGATGCTTCTGGCCGGATTTCGAGCCAATCGCAACCTTCACAGGCCCTGTCGATCGCAATTCTTGTTGCAGCGCTGAAATCCTGCCTGTTTGGTCATCCAGTGCGCGAGCAGGTCGGACTTTGGTCTGAGATATCGCACGCATAGGTCCTGCGCGTTGTCTCAACAGCCTTTCCTGCGCAAGCTCAGGAATATTCGAACATTTGGCTGCGTTGCCTCCAGGTTAGCAACGGAGAATCCAGCCATGCATAAATCGACCTCAAGCCGGTTCATCTGGTTCGCACTGCGCGCCTCGACAGCGTTGGCCCTGACCGTAGCGCCTTATCATCTCAGTCTGGACGCCGCGTCCAAGATCGGACCCGCGGCGGCTTACGCTAAGAGTGGGGATGGCGGTGGTGGCGGAGAAGGCCATGGCGGTGGTGGTTCCGGCGGCTCGGGTTCCGGTGGCAATTCCGGTTCCGGGGGTGGCGATGACGGCGGTGACCATGACAGTGGCAATTCTGGGCCCGGGGGTGGTGGCGATGATGGGCCAGGTGACGATCACGGCGCAAACGACAGCGGTCACCACGGACACGAGCATGTGAACGCTGCGACTGGCGACAAAGTCGAAGTGGAAGGCAACAAGATCGAGGTCACTCATCCTGACGGGACCAAGGAGGAGATAGAGAACGGTAGGCTTGAGACAAAAGATGCGTCAGGCCGCACCATTGTCGAGCGTCGAGCCACTCCCGCGGATATAGCCCGGCTCAACAGCCTGTAGTTCCGCTGGACCTTTTCAAGCCAGTAAGAGCCTGCTGCCCGCAGGGAGGCAGCAGGCCGATTTAGGGAGAGCGGCGTGCGATCTGCGCGTTACGTCACGCCGCGATCAACTCCCGTGCCGCCAGGATCTGCACGCAGGCATTGGCCGCTTCCTTGCCCTTGACGGTGAAGTGCTCGAAGAAGAAGCGGTGATGCTCGGCGCTGTCGTGGTAATTGTGCGGGGTGAGCACCGCCGACAGCACCGGCACGCCGGTCGACAGCTGCACGTTCATCATGCCGTCGATTACCGCGCTGGCGACGAATTCGTGCCGGTAGATGCCGCCATTGACGACAAAGGCGGTGCCGAGGATCGCGGCATAGCGGCCGGTCCCGGCCAGGGTCTTGGCATGCAGGGGGATTTCATAAGCGCCCGGCACGTCGAAGACATCGACGGTGAAGCGCTCGCCTCCGATGTCGGCCAGCTCCGCCTCGAAAGCCCTTACGCACTGGTCGACGATGTCGGCATGCCAGCGTGCTCTGACAACGGCGATGCGAACAGTTTCGTAGTCTTTATGGGAATGCTGATTCATGGGTCCATCCTTCCGTTTCGAACCAGAATCAGGACGCACGATACGGATTAAGCCCGCGAAAAGCGGGCCGGCTTCCGTTTCGTTCTCTTCCATCCGGACTCTAACCGTCGGCCCCGGAATCACACCGGATCTGCTGACCTTTCCGAAACCGGAAAGCGCTCGCGGGCTCAGGCCGAAGCCTTTACCGCCGGTGGGGACTTTCACCCCGCCCTGAGAACATTAACGGGCTTTGTATGGAAGGGCAGGGCGCCGCTGTCAACCGTGAGAGGGTTGGGCCAAGCACGTTCGACTACCGCGTGCGCCACGCCGCCGCCGATGCGGCAACCAGCATGAGCAGTGCTGCAACCATCGCGCAGACAGCAAAGCCGAAGTTGGAATAAAGCGGTCCGAAGCTGGTGGTGCCGACGAAGACCGCGAGGTAGGTCACAGCGCTGTTCAGGCCCATGATCGTGCCGCGCCGCGACGGATCGAGCCCCGACAGGCGCGTCACTAGGACGTTCAATCCGAAATGATTGGCCAGTCCCCAGATCGCCACCATGGCCAGGATCAGGCTGAAGCTGTTGCTCGCCGCTGCAATCGCGACATAGACGGCGGCGACAAGAAGATAAGCGAACGGCATGACGCGGCGCGCGCCGATCCGGTCGATGACACCGTCGAGAAGTGCTGCCATGCCGAAACCCACACCATAGGCAAGCGCCGCCAGGCCATTGGCGCTGACCGGCTCGCCCAACCCGACATGAAGATGGTCGCCGAGATAGCCATAGACACCGTAGAAGGCGGTCATGAAGGCGGCGCAAGCGATCAGTAGCGGCACGATGCCGGGAATGCCGAGCGCTTCCAGCGGGGCGGGCGCCGGCCCGGCCTTCCTGATGTCGCTGAGCGAGGTCACTGTCAGCCCCACCCATGCAAGGGCCGCAAGCACCGCGACCGCGGCAAAGACGGCACGCCAATGCACGAGATCGGCAAGCACGGCCGACAGCGAGACGCCCGCCACCATGCTGAGCGTCCATCCGGTCAGAACGACACCGATCGTGCCGCTCTCCCTGCCCGGTGGGGCGATGGCTGCCGCGCTGGCATAGATCGCCGGCATGGCGATGCCGGCGGCAATGCCGGCGAGCAGCTGTGCCGCGACCAGCAGGAGCACCGTGGGTGCGGCGGCACTTGCGACCAGCGTCAGTGCCAGCAGCAACAGGGCGCCCTGCAGCATCCGGCGTGCACCGAGCCGGTCGATGTAGCGGGCCAGGAACAGGGCGCTTGCGGAAGTGCCGAGGCCGAACGCGGCCGCCGCAATCATCACGGCCGGCACGCTGGTACCGAACGACGAGGCCACGGCAGGTGCAATCGGACCCAGCACAAGCGAGTTCGAGCCGATCACGGCGATGCATCCGGTCAGCAGATAGGCAAGCGCCGGAATCGGTGCTCGGGCAGTCAATGGTGCAACTTGATCAATGTTCGACATATCAGCATAATGGCCGTATTCTATTCAGCAGAGAACCAGGAATTTCGCCATGGATGAAGAAACAGATGGCATTCTGCAGAACAGGCCTGCGGCCCGCGACCTCGACGCGATAGACCGAAGAATATTAGGCGTCCTGGTCGATGACGCCACGATCAGCTACGCCGAACTCGGCGATCGCGTGGGCTTGTCGCCACCGGCAGCGCATGAGCGGGTCAAACGGCTCCGGCGTAGCGGCGCCATCCGCAACACAGTCGCCATCATCGATCCCCGGGCGGTGAAAAAGGCTTTGCTTGCCTTTGTCCATATCGACACCAGGGGCTGGGGAAAGACACCCGAACTGATGGCGGTCTCGCAATATCCCGAAGTCGAGGAGATCCATACCGTCGCCGGGGATACCTGCATGCTGCTGAAGGTCCGCACGGAAGACACGAGGGCACTCGAAGGCCTTTTGGCGCGCCTGTACGAAACGCCGGGGGTCACCTCGACGCGCAGCTATGTGGTTTTATCGACCTATCTGGAGCGGCCGGTGCAGCCGGGCATTACCGAGACATGGCCGACCCCGAAGCATATGGCCGAGCCTCTGTACTAGAAGCGAGCGGCTACGCGCGCTCGGGAAACATCGCCTTCAGGCCCTCGCGCGATGCCTTGGCAACGCCGCGCTCGGTGATCAGGCCGGTCACCAGCCGCGCCGGCGTCACGTCGAAGGCCGGGTTGGCCGCGGGCGTCGTCTCGGGCGAAATGCGCACCTGGGCAATCTCGCCGGCAGCGGTCTTGCCCCAGACCAGCGACACCTCGTCGGCCGAGCGCTGCTCGATCGGGATCTCGGCCAGTCCGTCATGCACCGTCCAGTCGATGGTCGGCGACGGCAGCGCGACATAGAACGGCACATCATTGTCGGCGGCGGCGAGTGCCTTCAGATAGGTGCCGATCTTGTTGCAGACATCGCCATCTGCGGTGGTGCGGTCGGTGCCGACGATGACCATGTCGATCTCGCCGCGCTGCATCAGATGACCGCCGGCATTGTCGACGATCAGCGTGTGCGGCACGCCGTGCCCGGCCATCTCCCAGGCGGTCAGCTGTGCGCCCTGGTTGCGTGGCCGTGTTTCATCGACATAGACGTGGACCGGAATGCCGGCCTCCGTGGCCAGGTAGATCGGCGCGGTGGCGGTGCCGTAGTCGACCGTCGCCAGCCAGCCGGCATTGCAGTGGGTCAGGATGTTGACCGGCTCGCCCTTCTGCTTGCGCGCCGCGATCGCCTTGATGATGGCAAGACCGTTCTCGCCGATGGCGCGGTTGAGCTCGACATCCTCGTCGGCGATTTCGCCGGCGCGCCGGTAGGCGGCTGCGGCGCGTTGTTCCGTCGGCAGGGGCCGCAGGAAGCGCCGCATCTCATCCAGCGCCCAGCGCAGATTGATCGCGGTCGGACGCGTTTCGTGCAGGGTCTCCCAGACGGCATCAAGTGCGGCATCCGACGGATCGTCTGCCATCTGCATGGCGACGCCATAGGCAGCGGTGACGCCAATGAGAGGTGCGCCGCGCACCCACATGTCGCGGATGGCGGTGGCGATGCCGGCGACGCTGCCGATCTTTTCGATGCGGAAATCATGCGGCAGCCAGCGCTGGTCGATGATCTCCACCGAACGCCCGTCGTCGCTCAGCCAGATGGTGCGATAATGGCGGTCGCCGACGTTCAAATGCTGCTCTCCTGTTCGATCAGCGCGGCCAGTTGGTTGACCTCGTCGATGCTGTGGATCTGGCGCCGGTTGACTGCGATGTGACGGCCGAATTTCAGCGCCTTTGCCTCACAACTGGCGCGCAGATCCTCGTCGGCAATGGTCTCGAAATCGGCATTGTGGGCGAGGCCGAGGATGCGCCGGTGCACCTCGATGCCAGCAAAGCCGAGCAGGTCGGTCCAGATCTGGTGCAGCACATGGTCGAGCGCCTGCTCGGCGCCGAGCCTGTCGCCCTGATCCTCGAACAGGCTCTTCTGATAGAGCATGCCGGTGCGCTCGGTACGCCACAGATGCGAGAACTCGGCGCGGAACACCGACCAGGTCTCGGTCGTCACCTCGAGCAGATAGGCGCGCATGGCGTCGCGCTTGCCCCTCTGCTGGTGGCCGCGCTGCGAGAAGAACGACATCCAGAAATTGGCGAGCAGCATGCCGACATCGAAGGCCATCGGACCGTAGAAGGCGAATTCCGGATCGATCATCCGGGTTTCCTGGTCGGTGACCATGATCGAACCGGAATGCAAATCGCCATGCAGCAGCGTTTCGGCATTGGCGGCGAAAATGTGCTTCAGCCGCTGCGCCTCGACCTTGAGGTCGCGGTCGGCACGCAGTTCGGCGACGAGGCCGTCGAGTTGCGGCGAGGTGTGGCGGTTCATCTTGGCGTCGAAATAGGGGTCGGAGAACACCAGGCTTTCAGTGATGTCGCAGAGTTCGACATTGTCGGCGAACAGCGCCAGATCGGCCTTGCGGTCCTTGGCCGCCATGTGCAGGTCGGAGCCGCGAAACAGCGTGCGGGCCATGAACAGGCCGATGTCCCGTGCAATGTTCGGCAACTGGCGGCCGTCGATTAGGGCGCGGCGCAGGATGATGTGCGGCGGCGCAAGATATTCCATGATGATCAGCGCCTGGCCTTCATCGAAGTAATGGATCGCCGGCACCGAGCCCGGCGCGCGCGCCTCCTGCCTTGTCAGCGCGTGATATTCGAAGAAGGATCGCTTCAGCGGCAGCGGCCAGCTGTCGCCGACCAGGCGGACATAGGGCAGGGCCTGCTTGACCACTGCCGCACCGCTGGCGCCCTCGACGATGAACACCAGGTTGAGATTGCCGTCGCCGACCTCGCGGACCTTCCAGCGTGTCGTGTCTTTGCCGATCTTCGCGCATAGCGCGTCGTTGTCACCGAGGCGGGCAGCCAGGGTCTCGACCGACAGTGCTTCGAACGGCAATTCTTCAGTCATCGTCATCCTCCCGCATATGCGCTCCGAACATAACGGAGGCATGGCGGCTGGGCCAAGCTAGGAAGCGATCTGGCAATTGTCAATCGTGTTGACAATTGCCGATGCAGCCCATAGCGTCATGTCAGGGAGGAACGCATGGTCGGCAATGCCGTGTTCCGCGTAGAGGGACTGAGGAAATCCTTTGGCCAGAACGAGGTGCTTGGCGGCGTCTCGCTCGAATTGCATGCCGGTGAAGTGACCGTGCTGATGGGCGCCAACGGCGCCGGCAAATCCACCCTCGTCAAGATCATCTCTGGCGTCTATGAGCGCGGCGGCGGCACGATGGCGCTCGCCGACCAGGATTTTGCACCGAAAACCCCGGCCGAGGCGATCCGCGCCGGCGTCGTCACCGTTCACCAGAACATCAATGACGGTGTCGTCGCCGATCTCGACGTAGCCACCAATCTCACTCTCGACAGGCTGAGCGGTAGCGGCGCACCGACCCTGTTCAATCCGGTCCGTGTGCGCCGAGAGGCCAAGGCGGTTGCCGACCGCATGGGGCTGGCCATCGATTTGAAGGCGCGGGTGAGTGATCTTTCGCTGGCCGATCGCCAAATGGTGGCGATTGCCCGCGCGCTGGCGCATCAGCCGAAAGTGCTGATCCTCGATGAGCCGACCTCATCGCTCTCCAGCGCCGAGGCTGATCGGCTGTTTGCGCTGATCGACAGGCTGCGCGAGCAAGGCGTGGCGATCCTCTACATCTCGCACCGCATGTCGGACATCAGGCGGTTGGCCGATCGCATCATCTCGATGCGAGACGGGATCATTTCAGGCATTTTCGACAAGAAGCCGCTCGACTATGAAGGCGCGGTCAACGCCATGCTCGGCCGCAAGATCCATCTCGACCAGATCGTTGTCAGGGATTCGGCCAATGCCGTCCTCAAGATAGATGGCCTGCGCATAGCACCAGGTGCCCGGCCGATTTCGCTGACGCTCGGCGACGGCGAGGTCGTCGCCATCACCGGCCTCGTCGGTGTCGGCAAGACGGCGCTTGCCGAGACGCTGTTTGGCGTGCGCCAGCCATTGTCCGGCACCATGATGATGAACGGCAAGCCTTATGCGCCTGGAACAACCGGCGAGGCGATCGCCGCCGGCGTGTTCCTCGTCGCCAAGGACCGCGGCGAGAATGGCATCGTTGGCGGCTTCAATATCCAGGAAAATATTAGCCTGCCGTTTCACAAGCGCATGTCGCGCTTCGGCATCCTGAGGCGCCGTCTCGAACGCATCACGGCCCGCAGGCAGATCGAGGAACTGGGCATCGTCTGTCGTTCAGAGAAGGACGAGATGTCGGAGCTGTCCGGCGGCAACCAGCAGAAGGTGATGGTCGCCCGCTGGATGGCTCAGGATGCAAGACTGTTCATTCTGGATGAGCCGTTTCAGGGCGTCGATATTTCCGCCCGGCGCGACATCGCCGCCAAGCTCAGGGCCAGTGCAAACGGCCGCGCCACGCTGTTGTTCGTCACCGAGCTCGACGAGGCGCTGGAGACCGCCGATCGCATCCTGGTCATGTCGGAGCAGACCATCGTCGGCGAACACCGCAACGCCGACGTCGATCTCGATCGCTTGCTGGCCGAGGTTGCGGGCGGACCGCTGCACAGTGCGGCCTGAAGGGCGTGGCTAACAGGAATTGGAATGGAGAGAGTATGGGTTCGAGTTGGGTAAAGACGGCAGCAGCGCGCGGGAGCGCTGAATGACGCTGCGCGACCACGCCATCCGCTACGGCTTCATCGTGCTCTTGTTCGGGCTCGTCGCCTATTTCTCGATCGCCGCCGACGGTTTCGTTTCGCCGCAAAGTGCTGTCTTCATCTTCCAGTCGGTCGCCATCACCGGCGTTCTGGCGCTCGGCGTTACCGCCACGCTCGTCGTCGGCGGCTTTGATCTGTCGATCGGCTCGGTCGCCACCTCCGCCATGATGGCAGCGGCCTATGTGATGGTGGTGCTGGAGCAGAACGCCCTTGTCGCGGTGGTCGTTTGCCTGCTGATCGGCGCCATTGTCGGCCTGATCAACGGCTGGCTGATCGTCTACATGCGTGTGCCCGATCTGCTGGCGACGCTCGGCATGATGTTCCTGCTCGTCGGCTTGCAGCGCATTCCGACCGAAGGCCGCTCGATCGCCACCGGCATGACCATGCCCGACGGTTCGGTCGCCAACGGCAAGTTCAGCGATGCTTTCCTGGCGCTCGGCCGCCACCGCTTTGATTTCTTCATCCCGAACCTCATTCCGGTGTCGGTCGTGGTGCTGCTCGTGCTCGCCGTGCTGATCTGGTTCTTCCTCGAATACACCCGCTTCGGCCGCATGATGTATGCCGTCGGCAGCAATGAGCGCGCCGCCGAACTCGCCGGTGCGCCTGTCAAGGCATACAAGATCTGGGCCTACGTTATTTCAGGTGTTTTTGCCTCGATCGGCGGCATTTTGCTCGCTGCCCGGCTTGGACGCGGCGACATCGCCTCGGGTAATAATCTGCTGCTCGATGCAGTTGCCGCGGCGCTGATCGGCTACGCGGTGCTTGGCGCCGCCAAGCCGAACGCCTTTGGCACCGCCATCGGCGCGCTGTTCGTCGGCATCTTGCTGCAAGGCCTGACGATGATGAACGCGCCTTACTACACGCAGGATTTCGTCAAGGGCGTGGTTCTGGTCATCGCCCTTGTCTTCACCTTTGCGCTTTCAGGCAGAGGCAGGAGGTAGCTTTCGACCGGAACAGGATTTTGGGTTCAACAAGAGTGGAGGAAAACAAGGTGAGCATTACAAGAAGACTTCTGGGGAAGGTGGCGCTCGGATTGGCCGGCGCAACCATGCTGATGCAGTTCCCGGCTCTGGCCGCGGACAAGCCGGCGCCTTTCGACAAGCCTGGCGTCAAGATCGCGCTGGTGCGTTATCTCTCGACCGGTGACTTCTTCCAGGCCTATCTCTCGGGCGTCGAGGCGCAATCGAAGGCGCTCGGCATCGACCTGCGCGTGCTCGACAGCCGCCAGGATGCGGCTCTTCAGTCCGACATGGTCGATCAGGCCATCGCGCTCGGCGTGCAGGGTATCATCATCCAGCACGGCCTGACGGAGTCGATGAAGGACGCCGCGCAGCGCGCAGTGGATGCCGGCATCAAGGTGGTGGCCTTCGACGTCAATGTCGAAAACCCCAAGATCCCGCAGGTCGAACAGTCCGACCGCGACCTTGCGCGCCTGGCGCTCGAGCAGGCGGTCAAGGACAATGGCGAGAGCTGGAATGCGGGCTATGTCTACGTCGCCGGCATTGCGCCGCTCGACCGCCGCAACGAGACCTGGGTCGACGTGAAGAAGAAGTATGCCGGCATCAAGGAAGTCGCGATGTTCGGCACGCTCGACAATCCGATCGCCAACTCCGTCGCCAATCAGGCGCGCTCGGTGCTGTCGGCTCATCCCGACATCAAGGTGATGTTCGCTCCCTATGACGAATTCGCCAAGGGCGTGAAGATCGCTGTCGATGAGGCCGGCCTCAATAAAGGCATCAAGATCTATTCGGCCGATATCTCGACTTCGGATATCGCAGCGATGCGCGAGCCCGACAGCGCCTGGGCAGCGACCGCCGCCACCAACCCGGCCGTCGTCGGCCAGGTCTCGGTGCGTGCACTGGCGCAGCTGCTGGCCGGTGAAGATCCCGGCCACAACGTCGTCGTGCCGCCGACGCTGATCACCCAGAAGGACCTCATCGACAAGGACATCAAGAACATGGAGGACCTGTCTGCCAAGCTGCCGCAGTTCGCCCATGCCGATGTGGCGATGCCGGCCTGGATGCCGAACCCGAACGCGAAGTAGGTTTCGCTATCGAAGGCCGCTTGCAGCCGCTTGCTGCAGGCGGCCTTTTTGCCGAATATTTGCCGCCGGCGCAGGTTCCGGCCCAAGGTTCGGTGCATATGGAAGTCCAGGCGGCAATCGAGGAAAACCTGTCCGGCGCCGTCGCCGGAACATTGTTTCGATGCCCGCACGCCACCACTGGCGTCGTGGTGTTGGGTGGATCGAGTGGCCGCGTCGATGTCGGGCGCGCACGGCTCTTTGCAAACGAGCGCTCGTCGGCCTTACCCTGCTGTGGTTTGGCGGCGAGAGCCAGGCTCCCGGAATATGCGAAATTCCCCTCGAAACCTTCTTTGCGGCAACCGACTACCTCCTTGAAACAGGATGCAATCGCATCGTCTATGTCGGCACATCCAAAGGTGCCGAGGCCGCATTGCTCGCGGCGGTCCATGACCCGCGCATCAACGCCGTGGTCGCCATCAGCCCATCGTCGGTGGTTTGGGGAAATATCGGTGCAGGCCGGGACGGCGTCAGTTGGCCCGAACGATCCTCATGGTCGCTCGACGGTACTCCCCTGCCGTTCGTGCCTACGGATCCGAATTGGAGCCGAGAGTCTGTGGATGGCCTGGTGTCCTACCGAGCGCTTTTCGAACATTGTTTGAAAACCTTCGAGCGCGAAGCAAAGGCGGCAACCATCCCCGTCGAGACCGCGTCGGCCGAGATACTGCTTGTCGCCGGTGGCGACGATGCGCTGTGGCCCTCCCTATGGTTCGCGACAGACATTGTTCGGCGGCGAGACAACGCAGGCAAAGTCACACGTCTCGTCACATCGCCCGATGCGGGTCACCGCATTCTGTTGCCGGGAGAGGGCACACCACGCTCGACATTGCATGCACATGGCGGCAATGACGAGGCCGATTCACAGTTGGGCAGAATGGCTTGGGAAGGCATCCGAGAACTGCTGTAGCCGCAGATCCCGAATATCTTCGCCTGTTTTTGCGCCAGTCTCGGCCGGCTCTGCCTAACGCAGCGCTGCCGCGATGTTGCCGCCATCGACCGTTGTCACGTCGGCGGTGGTGCGATCGGCCAGCGCGTGGTGCAGGAAGGCCTGCGCTACATCTTGCGCCGTTACTTCCTGGCCGAGCAAATTGCCGGACATGTAGTCCTTCTCCGACACGCCGCGCGCGCCCGAACGGCTGGCGATCATGGCGTCGGTCAGAAGCCCTGAGCGGATGCGGTCGGCATTGACCGCGTTCGAGCGGATGCCGTGCGCGCCGTAGTCGAGCGCGTATTGCCTGGACAGGAACAGCGTCGCTGCCTTCGGCACGCCATAGGCGCCGAACTTCGGGCCGGGGTTGACCGCCTGCTTGGAGGTGTTGAACAACAGCACGCCGCCTGTACCTTGTTCGAGCATGATGCGCACTGCGTTCTGCGCCACCGACTGGTGGGCGAAGAAGTTGAGCTCGAAACTCTTGCGCAAAAGTGCATCGTCGAGCTCGCCGATACGGCCTTCCCAGGCCGCCCCGGCATTGGACACCAGGATGTCGACACCGCCGAACACGGCGACCGCTCTGTCGAAGGCGGCGCGCACCTGTGCCGGGTCGGTGATGTCGGCGGCGACACCGATCGAATTGTTGCCGGCTTTCTTCGCGGCTTCGGCGGCCTTTTCGGCGTCGAGATCGACGACGACGGCATGGGCGCCATTGTCGGCGAACAGTTTTGCTGTCGCCGCGCCGATCGCACCGGCGCCGCCGGTGATCAGAACCACCTGGCCGGTCAGCGGCTTCGGCTTGTTGGAAGCGAGCTTGGCCTGTTCCAGCGACCAGTATTCGAGCGGGAAAAGGTCTGCCTTGGAGAGCGGATGGAAACGGCCGACCGCCTCGGCGCCGCGCACCGCTTCGATCCACATTTCGCCGACATCCGACGCGATCTTCGCGTCCTTCAGCGTGCGGCCATGGCCGAACATGCCAAGGCCCGGCACCAGTGTCAGGCGCGGCATCTGGTCGAGCATGGTGCGTTTGACGTCGTCGAGCGCATCATTGATTTCGAAATAAGCACGATAGTCCTTGGCGAAGGCGTCGACGTGGTCCTTGATCACGGATCTGTAGTCGCCGGCCTTATCGGCATCGGGCGCCGGCAGCGCCATCGGCCCGGTCTTGATGCGGATCGACAGATCGGGCGTCGACACACCGCGTCCGGCATAGTCGGCAATCTCGGATGAATTGATGAAATCGACGATTGTCGGCGAAGTGCGGAAATCGCTGATCATGCGGTCGAAGCGGCCTTCGCCACGTGCTACCGCCACCGTGCCGCGCAACATCGGTGCGATGGACGCGGGTGTCGCGAGCTTTGCCGGTAGTGCTGCCTTCGCCGCCTTCGGCTTGCCGTGATTGGCAATGTAGTCCTCGGCGACGTTCACATAATGGATCATCCGGTCGTAGGCCTGTTTCGCATCGTCGCCGAAGGTAAAGATGCCATGCTTGTCGAGGATCAGGCCCTCGACATCAGGGTCGGCATCAAAAATATCGGCGGCCGCCTTGGCGAGGTCGAAGCCGGGCATGATGTAGGGCACATAACCCATCTTGCTGCCGAACACCGTCTTCACCAGCGGCTTCGAGTCTTCCTGGTCGACGATGGCGAGGATAGCGGTCGAGTGCGTGTGGTCGACGAATTTATGCGGCAGGAAGGCATGCAGCAGCGTTTCGACCGAAGGGTTGGGCGAGGACGGGTCGATGAGGTTGACGCGCTGCAGTGCGACCATGTCCTCGTCGGCCAGTTTGCTCAGCGCGCGCGCCTTGAGCAGCGGCTTGAGCTTGACCGCCGGCAGGCCCTGCGGCTCGATGACGCCCATGTCCCAGCCGCTGCCCTTGACGCACAGCACTTCCCATTGGTCGCCGACAAGATCGGTCGCCGTCGTCTTGCAGGAGGTGTTGCCGCCACCATGCAGGACCAGCCTTGGTTCGCCGCCGAGCAGCCGGGTCGTGTAGACGCGCAGCGCCAGGTCGCGGCCGACACCCTTCTTTGCATAGTCGGCAACGAGCTTTTCGGCTGCATCGTCATTCCACAGGTTCTTCATGTTCGCTTCGTCCGGTTGCTGTCTTTGATGGTGAAACAGGAATGCCGCGACGCTTTGATGACAATGCGCCGGCGACGGAGATGGCGGTTTCCTAGGAGGCCTTTTCTGTCGTGGCGGCCGCATGATCCAGAAGCCGCTGCGCCATGCGCGCGCCGACCACCAGATGCGTGCAAAGGCCGCCCGCGATCGCCGCGAGCAGCGGTTCGAACTTGCTGTCCTCCTGCACCACCATCAGCCGCCTGGCGATGGCGCGCAGCGAGGCAAGTTCGGCGGAGATCACACGCCGGTTATAACTGCAGTCGAGCACCTTGCCCTCGGCGTCGATGATCTGCCCGGCAATGACGCCGGCAGCGCCTCGGCTGCGCAGGCCAGCCATTTCGTCAGGAGTGAGCGCGCCGCATTTGACCAGATGGCTGTCGGCGTCAACCGCGCCGACCGAGTACAGCGCCAGGTCGCAGTCGCGCACGCCCGACAATTGCTCCCGGATCACCGGCTCGGCACGCAGCGCGCGCGCCAGCTCTTCCGTCGACAGCACCAGCGGCGCGTAGAAGTTGAGCCCCTTGGCGTTGAGACGTCGCGCGATTTCCATGGTGCACTGGTCGGGCCGGTAGGAATAGGGCGCGCCGAGATTGCCGCAGAGCTGCACCACCGTGACATCCTGCAGGTCGGCATAGGACATGATGTCGGCGATCATGTAGACGGTGCGGCCCCAGGCGACGCCGATGCGGTCGCCCTTCTTGACCAGCTCGAGAAAGACGCTTGCCGCCAGCACGGCTATTTCCGCCGACGGGTCGGCGATATGGTCATTTTCCGGCGCGATCCAGACGGCGTCGAGGCCCAACGCATCCTCGAGCTTGCGCGCCAGCACGTCATCGGTGAAAAGCTGGGTCGAGGTCGAGATGTTGACGATGCCGGTTTCGCGCGCCTTGCGCAGATACATGGCGACCGAGGCACGGGAAATGTTAAGCTGGCTCGCCACCTGGTCCTGCCGCAGGCCATGGGCATAATAAAGCCAGGCGGCCTTGTGGATGAGCTGTTCTGCCGGTCGGATCGCCATGCCGTCTCCTCGGCTGACATTATTCACGGCTCTCGACAAAAGTCAAATTGGGCAAAGGTATGCGATGCCCTTTTGCCGGGCGAATCTGGATCATCATTGTTCCAAATGCGCTATAGCGAGGCATCGTTGATGGTGACGCGGCCCCAGCCTGTGATTAGAAGGTCTAAAAGAAAAACGCGGGGAGCATGGGATGGGCAATCCATACGAACAGGATCTCGACAAGAACGCGGCCAACCATCAGCCGTTGACGCCGCTTACCTATCTGGAGCGCGCAGCCAAAACCTATCCCGACCAGATCGCCATCATCCATGGCCGCCAGCGCATCGACTATCGCACCTTTTGGCGCCGGTCGCTGAAGCTTGCCTCGGCGCTCGACAAGCGCGGCATCGGCAAGGGCGACACCGTCACCGTCATGCTGTCCAACACGCCGCCGATGCTGGAGGCGCATTTCGGCGTGCCGATGACCAAGGCGGTGCTGCATTCGCTCAACACGCGCCTTGATGCGGCGGTCATCGCCTTCCAGCTCGACCATGCCGAGACCAAGGTGCTGATCGTCGACCGCGAATTCTCCAGCGTCGTCAAGCAGGCTCTGGAACTGGCCAAGGTCAAGCCGCTGGTCATCGACTATGACGATCCCGAATACGCCGCTGACGCGCCGTATCCGAAAGGCGAGCGGATTGGCACTCTGGACTATGAGGCGTTTGTTGCTGGCGGCGACGAGGACTTCACCTGGTCGATGCCCGACGACGAATGGGATGCCATTTCGCTGAACTATACCTCCGGAACGACAGGCAATCCGAAGGGCGTCGTCTACCACCATCGCGGTGCGGCCCTGATGGCCTACACCAACACCATCCATGCCGGCATGGCCAAGCATGCGGTCTATCTGTGGACGTTGCCGATGTTCCACTGCAACGGCTGGTGTTTTCCCTGGACGCTCGCCGTCCAGGCCGGCACCCATGTCTGCCTGCGCTGGGTGCGGCCGAAGCCGATCTACGATGCGATTGCCGATCAGGGCGTCACCCATCTGTGCGGCGCGCCGGTGGTCATGTCGGTGCTGATCAATGCCAGGGACGAGGACAAGCGCGCATTTCCGCAGACGGTCACCTTCAACACGGCCGCAGCGCCGCCACCGGAAGCGGTACTGTCGGGGATGGCCGATGCCGGCTTTGCCGTCACCCATCTCTACGGCCTGACCGAGACCTATGGCCCGGCGGTCGTCAACGAATGGCATGGCGCCTGGGACGACCTCGAAAAGGGCGAGCGCAGCGCCAAGAAGGCGCGGCAGGGCGTGCGCTATGCAGCGCTCGAAGGCCTGACCGTCATGGATCCCGAAACGATGCAGGCGACACCGGCCGACGGCGAGACCATCGGCGAGGTCATGTTCCGGGGCAACATCGTCATGAAAGGCTATTTGAAGAACGGCAAGGCGAGCGACGAAGCTTTTGCCGGCGGCTGGTTCCATTCCGGCGATCTCGGCGTCATGCACCCCGACGGCTACATCCAGCTCAAGGACCGCTCCAAGGACATCATCATTTCTGGTGGCGAGAACATTTCCTCGATCGAGGTCGAGGACGCGCTCTACAAACACCCGTCCGTTGCCTCTTGCGGCGTCGTCGCCAGGCCTGACGACAAATGGGGCGAGGTGCCTGTAGCCTATGTCGAACTGAAGCCCGGCAAGGCGGCGACCGAGGCCGAGATCATCGAACATTGCCGGGGATTGCTGGCGCGCTTCAAGGTGCCGAAGGCGGTGATCTTCGCCGAAATCCCGAAGACCTCGACCGGCAAGATCCAGAAGTTCCGGCTGCGCGAGATGGCCAAGGTCACCTGAAACGCCGACGGCCTTTCGCGGAAAATATTTTCAGTGGCTCGCATCTTCGGGCCGCTTCGTGACGTCTATTGGATGTCACCATCTGTCACCAATCGTACGCGTACACAGAATCTGCGTTGACAGACCGTCCATTTCGATTTACGAATGACGAAAGTTGAAATTCGTCACTCGTAAATTGACAGAGGATCATGTCCGAAGCCGCCACCATAGTCGCCGACGCCGCCCGACAGGAAAATGTGACGCGCATTCTCGACTGCGCCGAGCGGCTGTTCCGGCACTACGGCTACGGCAAGACCAATGTCGCCGACATCGCCCGTGAACTCGGCATGTCGCCGGCCAACATCTATCGTTTCTTTGCCTCCAAGGTCGAAATCCACCAGGCCGTCTGTGGCCGGATGCTCGGCGCCAGCTACAAGATGGCCTACGAGATCATGCACCTGCCGGTCAACGCCGAGGAGCGGCTTCGGCGTTACGTGCATGCGCAATACAAGATGACGATGGAGGTCATGCTCGACGACCAGAAGGTCCACGAGATGGTCATCGTTGCCCTCGAACGCGACTGGGGCGTGATCGACAAGCATGTCGACAGCATTCACGACCTGTTTGCGGAAGTGATCCGCGATGGCATCGAGGCCGGTGAGTTCAGGGAGCAGGATCCCGTGATCGCGTCGCGCTGCTTCGGCGCCGCAACCGTCATCCTGTGCCATCCGCAGATGGTGGCGCAGTGCCTTGCCAAGACCAACCGGGCAATGCCCGACGACCTCATCGATTATGCAATCAAGGCACTGAAATAGCCCCGCCAGCCGGTGTCGACCATTCATCTCCAGTCGGAGTACCAAGATGTCTTTGTCCAATTCCATCCTCCGTAAGCTGCCAGTTGCCGGCCTGATTGTCGCGGCGCTCGGGCTTGCCGGCTGCAGCCAAGAGAAAGCCGAAGTCAAGGACATCATCCGCCCGGTCAAGGTCGTCGAGATCGCCCAGGCGCATGACACCCGCACGCTCTCCTATTCCGGCTCGGTGCGGGCTCGCACCGAAAGCGCACTGGCTTTCCGCGTCAACGGCAAGATCACCGAGCGCCTCGTCGACATCGGCCAGCATGTGGTTGCGGGCGACGTGCTCGCCCGCATCGATCCCATCGATTACGACCTGTCGGTCAAGAGTGCGCAGGCAGCCCTTGATGCCGCCGATCGGCAGGTCGAGACGTCAGAGCTGTCCCGCAAGCGCGCCGAGCAGCTGTTTGACAAGAAGTTCGCGCCGAAATCGCAGCTCGAGCAGGCGACCCTGAGCTACGACCAGGCTGTCGCCACCCGCGATTCCGCTCGCTCGACGCTTGCCCAGGCCAGGAACCAGGTCGGCTATACCGATCTCAAGGCCGACAGGGACGGCATCGTCACCGCGGTCAGCGCCGATGTAGGCCAGGTGGTTGGGTCCGGCGCGCCGGTTGTCACTGTTGCCGTCGACGGCGAAAAGGAAGTGCTGATCGCCGTGCCGGAAATGGAAATCGCCGAATTCAAGCCGGGCAAGATCGTCAAGGCGGGCTTCTGGTCCGACGACGCGCTGGCGCTCGACGGCAAGGTCCGTGAGGTCGCCGGCAGCGCCGATCCGCAATCGCGCACCTTCGCCGTTCGCGTCAGCCTGCCCAACGATCCGCGCGTGCTTCTCGGCATGACCGCCAGCATCGAAGCCTCGGCGGCCAATGAGCGGCAGCTCGTGTCGATCCCGCTGAGCGCACTGGCCGAGCAAGGCAGCCAGTCGATCGTCTGGACCGTCGATCGCGGCGCCGACACCGTTCACGCCCGTCCGGTCAAAGTCGCCGCGTTCGCCGCCGGTGGCGTGCGTGTTGCCGAGGGACTGAAGCCCGGCGACGTCGTGGTCGCTGCCGGCACGCAGTTCATGACCGAGAACCTCAAGGTGAAACTCGCCGGCGATGCGGCACTGCAGTCCGCATCTGCGGCTGACGGCGACGCCAAGCAGGTGCGCTAACGACAGACAACCGGCTGCGCGTTCCCGCAGCCGCTGGTTTCCGGGCGGCAAGCGCTCGAACCGAGGCGCTCGATTGATGTAACCCCCACATCGATTTTCGCGTCCCACCGCGATGAGCGTTTCTCCGCTCGGAGAGCCTTGCCGCCCGGAAGCCACTACCAAGCATTCGATCTTGTTGCTTTGAAAAGATGGACCAGCATCGATGACCAATTCCACGGAAGAGAAGCGGCCTTTCAACCTGTCGCGCTGGGCAATCGGCCATCCGTCCATTGCACGGTTCCTGTTCGGCCTGATCATCATTTCCGGTGCGCTCGGCCTGATGCGCATGGGCCAGAAGGAAGATCCCGATTTCACCTTCCGGGTCATGGTCGTCCAGGCGATCTGGCCGGGCTCCTCGATCAAGGAGATGGAAGACCAGGTCGTCAACAAGATCGAGCGCAAGCTGCAGGAGACGCCGCATCTCGATTTCGTGCGCTCCTTCACCCGCGCCGGCAGCGCCATCATCACGGTGCAGATCAAGGGCGACACCAACGCCGCCGAAGTCACGGACGCCTTCTACCAGGTGCGCAAGAAGGTCGGCGATATCCAGGGCGATCTGCCGCAAGGCCTGCTCGGCCCATATTTCAACGACGAGTTCGGCGACACCTTCATCACGCTGCATTCGATCAGCGGCGATGGCTTCAGCTATCCCGAACTGAAGAAATTCGCCATCCAGGCACGCGACATGCTTTTGACGACGCCCGGCGTCGAGAAGGCCGTCATCATCGGCGACCAGCCGGAAAAGCTCTATATCGACGTTTCGTCCAAGGCGCTGGCCGAACGCGGCCTGACGCTGACCGACCTGCAGAACGCGATCAAGGGACAGAACAATGTCGACCCGGCCGGCTCCGTCGACACCGGCACCAATTCGGTGCGCATTTCCGTCGAGGGCGATGTCAGCAAGGTCGAGGACATCAGGAACCTGCGCCTGCGCGCCGGCGGCCAGGTCACGAGGCTCGGCGACATCGCCACGGTGACGTCGGGGCTCGAAGATCCGTTCCAGCGCAAATACCGCTTCAATGGCCATGATAGCGTGCAACTTGGCGTCGTCATGGCCAAGGGCTTCAAGGTCACCGATGTCGGCAAGGATGTCGAGGCTACCTACAAGCGCTTCGAAGAGGCGCTGCCCTACGGCGTTTCGGTCGACCAGATTTCCGACCAGCCGGGCGTCGTCACGGATGCGGTGGCCGAATTCATGCATGCGCTTGGCGAAGCGCTGCTGATTGTGCTGGTCGTTTCTTTCCTGTCAATCGGCTGGCGCTCGGGCCTGGTCATCGCTATCGCCATTCCGCTGGTGCTCGCCGCCACCTTCGCCATCATGTACGAACTCGGCATCGACCTGCAGCGCATCTCGCTCGGCGCGCTGATCATCGCGCTCGGCCTGCTTGTCGACGACGCCATGATCGTCGTCGAGATGATGGAGCGAAAGCTGGAGGAGGGGCTGGTCAAGATCGAGGCGGCGAGCTTCGCCTATTCCTCGACCGCCTTCCCGATGCTGACCGGCACGCTGATCACCACCGCCGGCTTCATCCCGGTCGGCTTCGCGGCTTCCACGGCTGGCGAATATGTCCGCACGCTGTTCTATGTCGTCGGCATCGCGCTGATCGTGTCCTGGTTCGTCGCGGTCTATTTCACGCCGTGGCTCGGCAACATGATCCTCAAGCAGCGCAAGCATGCCGGCAGCCATCACGATGTCTTCGACACGCGCTTCTACCGCCGGCTTCGCGCTACGGTGGGCTGGGCGGTGCGCCATCGCATCATCGTCCTGGTGATGACGCTGGTGACCTTCGGCACCAGCCTGTGGGCGTTCCAGTTCATTCCGCAGAACTTCTTCCCGCAATCGTCGCGGCCGGAAATCCTCGTCGACCTCTGGCTGCCGGAAGGCACCAGCATCAAGGAAGTCGAGGCGCAGGCCAAGGCGCTCGAAAGCAAGATGATGGACGACAAGGACAAGCGTTTCATCGCCACCTATATCGGCGAAGGCGCGCCGCGCTTCTTCCTGCCGCTCGACCAGCAACTGCGCAATCCCAACTTCGCCCAACTGCTCGTCATGGCCAATGACGAACCGGCCCGCGAACGGCTGATCGTCAAGTTGCGCACCGTCCTGGCGCAAGACTTCCCGTCCATCCGCGCCAAGGTCGACCGCCTTTTCCTCGGTCCGCCGACCGGCTGGCCGGTGCAGATGCGCGTCATGGGGCCGGATCGGCAGGAGGTGCGCCGCATCGCCGACCAGGTGAAGGCGAAGTTCCGCGAGGATCCGCTGCTTGGCGCCGTGCACGACGATTGGTTGGAGCCGGTGCCGGCGATGAAGCTGGTCATCGACCAGGATCGTGCCCGCGCGCTCGGCGTCACCTCGCAGCGCATCCGCCAGATGCTGCAGGCATCGATGTCCGGCGCGCCGCTCGACGATTTCCGCGACGGCGAGGAGACGGTGTCCATCGTCGCCCGCGAGCCGGATGCCAGCCGCAGCCTGCTGTCCTCGGTCGACTCCGTCTACATCCCGACCGATTTCGGCGGCTTCGTGCCGCTGTCGCAGGTGGCCAAGGTTGTCCCGGTGCTGGAGCAAGGCATCGAATGGCGCCGCGACCGCCTGCCGACCATCAGCGTGCGGGCAACGCTGCCCGACGGCGTGCAGTCCAACGACGTCGTCACCAAGCTCTACAAGGACATGCAGGGCCTGCGTGACGGTCTGGCTCCCGGCTATAAGATCGAGATCCAGGGCGGTGCCGAGGATTCGGCGGAAAGCCAGGCCTCGATCGCCGCCAAGGCACCGATCATGCTGGCCATCATCGTCGTGCTCTTGATGATCCAGCTGCAGAATTTCGGCAAGGCGATGCTGGTGCTGGCGACCGGTCCGCTCGGCATCATCGGTGCTGCCGCCGCCCTTTTGATCAGCGGTGCGCCGTTCGGCTTCGTCGCCATCCTCGGGGTCATCGCGCTGCTCGGCATCATCATGCGCAACTCGATCATCCTGGTCGACCAGATCGACCAGGACATTGCCAAGGGCATGGAACGCTCCGAAGCGATCATCGGCTCGGCTGTACGCCGGTTCCGGCCGATCGTGCTGACGGCGATGACGGCCGTGCTGGCGCTGATCCCGATCTCGCGCGCCGTGTTCTGGGGGCCGCTCGCCTACGCCATGATGGGCGGCATCGTCGTCGCCACCGTGCTGACCATCCTGGTGCTGCCGGCGGGCTATGCCCTGTTCTTCGGCCGCGAGCCCAAGAAGCGCGGTGCCGCGGAGCCGACCGACGATCTGGAGCTGAGCCAAAAGGCCGACAAGCCGCAACTGGCGCTGGCCGCCGAATAAAGATCGCAGGCCGGGCGATACCGTCCGGCCGGCAAGGTTTGCTTCCACCATCCAACGCCACGATCTCTCGCTGGTCCGCCCGAACGGCGCAGAGCTTAAACGGCATTCGGCGCCAAAAAGCGCGCGGCGGGATTGCGCCTTAAATCGCCTTGTTGTACGAACGTTCAACAAGGCGATTTAACGAGTGCCTGCCGTGGTACGGACCGAGTTCCCCTTTGCCGTCGAAACCGTCGATCCGCTCTGGATCACGCTGGCCGACGGCACGCGCATCGCCGCCACTTTGTGGCGCCCGCGCACCAATACCAAGGTGCCTGTCGTCGTCGAGATGGTGCCCTATCGCCGGCGCGACGGCACCGTGGCCCGCGACATCGATATCCACCCCTGGCTTGCCGGCCACGGCATCGCCTGCGCCCGCATCGATATCAGGGGCTCGGGCGATTCCGACGGCGATCTGGCCGATGAATATCTGCCGCGCGAGCAGGAGGACGCCTGCGAGATCATCGCCCATCTCGCCGCACAACCCTGGTGCAACGGCAATGTCGGCATGACCGGCATTTCCTGGGGCGGCTTCAACGCGCTGCAGGTGGCGGCGCGCCGGCCGCCGGCTCTGAAAGCCATCATCACCAACTGCGCCACCGACGACCGCTACGCCGACGACATCCACTATATGGGCGGCGCGCTGCTGACCGAGCAGGAGATGTGGTCGAACTTCATGCTGGTAAAGAAGGCGATGGCGCCCGACCCGCAGATCGTCGGCGACGCTTGGCGCGCCATGTGGGCCGACCGCCTTGCGGCGACAAGCTCACTGTCGGAAATCTGGCTGGCGCATCAGCGCCGCGACGACTACTGGCGGCAGGGCTCGGTCTGCGAAGACCACGCGGCGATCGAATGCGCGGTCATGGCCGTCTGCGGCTGGGAGGACAGCTACTCCAACTTCGTGCCGCGCCTGCTCGAACATCTGCCGGGGCCGAAGCTCGGCATCGTTGGCCCCTGGTCGCATGCCTATCCCTGTCGCGGTGCGCCTGGGCCGCTGATCGGCTATCTGCAGGAGGCGATGCGCTGGTGGCGCCATTGGCTCTGCGGCGAAGACACCGGCATCATGAACGAGCCACTCTATCGCGTCTGGATCACCGGCGAAGAACGGCCACAACCTTTTTATCTCCCCGATCATGCCGGCAGTTGGGCCGCCGAGGACCAGTGGCCGTCGCCGCGCATCGAACGCCGCGCTTTGCATCTGAACGCCACTGGGCTTGGCAGCGAACCCGCACCGGGTGCCGTGCTTTCCGTGCGCTCGCCGGCCACCGCCGGGCGAGACTGCGGCCGCTGGGGCGGTTATGGCGGCTCCTGCCCGGATATGCCCATCGACCAGCGTCGTGAGGACGGGCTGGCGTTGTGCTTCGACACGCCCCCGCTCGACAGCGACCTGACCTTGCTCGGCGCGCCGGAACTCGATCTGCTCGTCATTGTCGACCAGCCGCATGTCAACCTCGCCGCCCGGCTGTGCGATGTCTATCCCGACGGCACCTCGGCGCTGATGACCTATGGCGTGCTCAACCTCAGCCACAGAGACAGCCACGAGCATCCAGAGCCGTGTCCAGTCGGAACACCGTTCCGCGTGCGGCTGAAGCTCAATGATTTCGCTCGCACGGTGCCCAAGGGCCACCGCATCCGGCTGGCGCTGGCCAACCAGCATTGGCCGATCCTGTGGCCGCAGCCGAAACTGTCGACGCTGTCGATGGCGAGCGGCGACAGCACGGTGATGCTGCCGGTGCGGCCGCCGTCGGCTCGCGACCGCGACGTGCGCTTTGAACCCGCCGAAACGGCGCCGCCGGTCCCGACCACGACGTTTGACGACGGCTTCGACCGTCGCATCGTCACCGACGATGTCGGCTCGGGCGTGCAGACCATCGCGCTGAGTTCCGACCATGGACGCCGGCGCTATGACGATCGCGCTACCACCGTATTCTCGGCCAACAGCGATACGATGAGCATCCGTGCCGACGATCCGCTGTCGGCCAAGCTCGTCACCGAATACTGCTGGGCGATTGCCAGCGGCGATGCCGACATCGAAGCCATGGCAGTCACCGAACTGACATCGGACGAAACCCATTTCAACCTGAGCTGGCGGCTCGAGGCCCGAGAACAGGGCACGCTCGTCCACAGCGCCTCGGCGACGCGGCGCATCAGGCGCGATTTCGCCTGACAGGAGCGGAGAGGAGACCATGCTTGCATATGCAGTGAAGCGCATCGGTCTCGGCCTCCTGATCCTCGTGCTTGTCATGATCGCCATGTATGCGGCCGTTTTCCTGGTTCCGGGCGATCCTGCAACCGTGGCGCTTGGTCCACGCGCCACGCCGGAATTGAAGCGGCTGCTGATCGAGCGCATGGGCCTCGACCAGCCGGTCTGGTGGCAGATCGTCGAATTCTTCCGCAACGCGCTGACCGGCAATCTCGGCTACGATGTCTGGTCGAACCGGCCCGTCTCCACCCTGGTGCTGGAAGCGTTGCCGAACACGCTGATCCTCGGGCTGACCGCGCTCACCGTCGCGCTTCTCATCGGCGTTCCGCTCGGCTGCCTGTCCGTGATGCGGCGCGGCACAACAGCCGATGCCATCATCGGCGTGCTGTCGGTCGGCGTCATCGCCGTGCCGTCCTTCGTCGTCGCCATCTATTCGCTGCTGCTCTTTGCCGTGACGCTGCGCTGGCTGCCGGCCATCGGTGCCGGCGAGGCCGGTGACTTCGTCAGCCAGGCCAAGGCGCTGATCATGCCGGCGGCAGCCATAGCGCTCGGCTGGATCGGCTACATCGCCCGCATGGTGCGCGCCTCGATGATGGAGGTGATGGGCGAACCGCACATCCGCACCGCGCGCTCGTTTGGTTTGCCTGAATGGAAGATCGTCTCCAAATACGCGCTGCGCATCGCCATCATCCCGACCATCTCGCTGGTCGCCGTCGGCCTCGGCAGCATCCTGTCCAGCGCCGTCTTCGTCGAGGCGGTGTTCGCTCGACCCGGCATCGGCAAGCTCATCACCGACGCCGTCAACACCCGCAACTATCCGGTCGTCATGGGCACGGTGCTGATCATGACCGCCATCTACGTCTCCATCACCATCGCCGCCGATCTGTTGATTGCGCGGCTCGACCCGAGGGTGCGCGATGTCTTCCGTGGCTGACGCCTCGCTCTCCCTTCCGGACCGACAAAGGCTGCCGCCGCTGCGGGCGCTGCTTGCCGATCCGTTCACTTGCGTGGCGCTGATCCTGGTCACCGGCTTCCTCATCACCGCAATCTTCGCGCCATGGCTGGCGCCCTATTCGCCGATCAAGATCGATGTGCTGCACAAGCTGCAGCCGCCATCGCTCGCGCACTGGTTCGGAACCGATCATCTCGGCCGGGATCTCCTGTCGCGCGTCATTTTTGGCGCGCGCACGGCGCTGACCATCGCCATGGTCTCGGTGGCCATCGCCGGCGCCATCGGCCTGCTGCTCGGCCTGATCGCCGGCTACGGGCCGCGCTGGCTCGACGCCATCCTGGTGCTGAGCTTCGACAGCTTGAACTCGCTCCCGATGATCATGTTCGCGCTCGCCATCATCACCGTGCTCGGCGCCGGCACCGGCACGCTGATCATCGTCATCGCCGCGACCTCGTTCCCGAGCTATGCCAGGCTGATCCGGGCGCAGACGCTGGCGCTGAAGAACAGCGACTATATCCTCGCCGAGCGCCTGCTCGACGCCAGTGCAACGCGCATCATCTTCATCCACCTCCTGCCCAATGTCGTCGGCCCGCTGATCATCCTTCTGTCGATGGACATTCCGGTCGTCATCATGGTCGAGGCCGGCCTTAGCTTCCTCGGCCTTGGTGTGCGGCCGCCGACACCGTCCTGGGGCTCGATCCTCTATGATGGCTACACCTCGATCCGCTCGGCACCGTTCATGGTCATCTTCGGCGGGCTGCCGCTGGTGCTCGCAACGCTCGGCTTCACTTTCCTCGGCGAGGGCCTGCGCGACTATCTCGACCCGCGCCTGCAATTGCGGAGGCCGGCATGACCGGCTCGCTTTCCGCCATCGATCTCAGCGTCCGCTATGAGACGCCGCATGGCGCAGTGCATGCCTTGCGTCATGTCGACATCGAAGCGCATCCCGGCGAGGTGATCGGCATTGTCGGTGAGAGCGGCTGCGGCAAGTCCACGCTGGTCACCGCATTGGCCAACCTGTTGCCGGCCAATGCCCGCATCGACGGATCGATCAGCTACAACGGCGTCGACCTGGCAAAGCTCGACGCGCACCATCAGCGCCTGCTGCGTGGTGACGAGATCGCGCTGGTCAGCCAGGATCCGATGACCGCCTTCAACCCGGTGCTGACCATCGGCGACCAGCTCGTCGACTTCCAGCACCACCGCAAGGATCTCGGCCGTGCGCAGAAGCGGGCGCGCATCGCCGCCATGCTCGGCCGCGTCGGCATTGCGGATGCCGAACGGCGGATGAACAGCTATCCGCACGAACTGTCCGGCGGCATGCGCCAGCGCGTGGCGATTGCCGCCTCCCTGTTGACCGATCCCGGCCTGCTCATCGCCGACGAGCCGACGACGGCGCTCGACGTGACCATGGAGGCGCAGATCATCCATCTGCTGCGCGAACTCCGGCGCGACTACAACGGCATCATCATTGTTGTCTCGCACCATCTCGGCGTCATCGCCGAGCTCTGCGACCGCGTCTATGTCATGTATGCCGGCGAGGTGGTGGAGGGCGGCGAGGTCGACGCCATCTTCCACGATGCGCGGCATCCCTATACGCAAGCGCTGCTCGCCTGCGATCCTGCCCGCTTCCACGAGCGACTGGACAGGCTGCCGACCATTCCCGGCTCGCTTCCCAATCTGACCCAACCGCCAATGGGATGCGTCTACGCGCCGCGCTGCGATCGTGCGTTCGCGCCATGCGGTTCGGTCGCGCCGCCACTCGTGAAACTGTCCGCCTCGCATGTCGCGCGCTGCCATGCGGTGACGCCATGAGCCCGCTGCTCGCCATCAATGATCTGTCGGTGACCTTCGCACGTAAGAGTTTGCTCAGCCGCCTGATCAATCCGTTCCCCTTGCCGAGCTTCAATGTCATCGACGGCGTGACGCTGTCGCTGATGCCGGGCGAGACGCTTGGGCTGGTCGGCGAGTCCGGTTCCGGCAAGACGACGCTTGCCCGCACCATTCTTGGCCTTGTGCGCGCCGCTGCCGGCCGCATCACCTTCGAGGGCAGGGACGTGGCGACGCCGGCCGATTTCCGCGCCATGCGAAGGCGCTCGGCGATGATGTTCCAGGACCCTGTTGCCTCGCTCAGCCCGCGCCTGCGCATCGGCACACTGCTGACCGAGCCGCAGATCATTCAAGGCGTGCCGATGCCGGATCGCCGCGCCGCGGCAAAAGCGCTGCTGGCGCTGGTCGGCCTGCCGGCCTCCTTCGTCGACCGCTTTCCACATGAGCTGTCGGGCGGGCAGGCGCGCCGCATCGGCGTCGCCCGCGCGCTGGCAATGAAGCCGCATCTGCTGCTCGCCGACGAGCCGACCGCCGGCCTCGATGTCTCCGTGCAGGGCGACGTGCTCAACCTGATCGGCGAGCTGAAACGCGAGCTTGGTTTCGCCGCCATGATCGTCACCCACAATCTGGCAATGATCCGCCATGTCAGCGATCGGCTGGCCATCATGTATCTCGGCCGGCTGGTCGAGACGGGACCGACGCAGGATGTGTTTTCGGCGCCGCTCAATCCCTACACGGCGACGCTGATCCGGTCCGAGCCGATACCCGACCCACGCCGGCGCAGCCAGAACCCCGCCGTCACTGGCGAGATCCCAAGTGTATTCCGGCGGCCATCTGGCTGCGAATTCCACACACGCTGCCCGATCGCGCGCGATCGCTGCAAGACCGAGGCACCGGCCTATCGACCGATGGGCACCGATCGGATGGTGCGCTGCCATTTCCCGCTGGTGACAGGCGGGCAAGAACGGGAAGCCTTCTCACGCGCTTCCGCAAACCACAGGGGAAACTGACATGACACAATGGAACATGGACAGACGTGCATTCCTGAAAGCGGCGGGCGCGCTGGGTGTCGGCCTGACGATGAAGCCGGGCTTCGCCTGGTCGGCCGCCGGCGACACTTTGCGCATCCGCATGGAGGGCGATCTGCAATGCCTCGATCCTGCCTTCATGAATGGCGGCATCGAGGATGTCATGATGCGAGGTATCTATGTCTCGCTGAACCGTTTCGACGATATCAGGAAAGGCTCGCCCTGGTCGTTGTGGGGCGCCGAAAAGCTCGAACAGAAAGATCCGAGGACCATCGCCTTCACCTTGATCGACGGGCTGAAATGGTCTGGTGGATTTGGCGCGGTCACCGCCGATGACGTGAAGTTCTCGTTCGAGCGCATCGCCGACAAGGCCCTGTCGTCGCCCTGGGCCTATCAGTTCGAAAAACTCGACCGCGTCGAGGTCGTCGATGCACGCAACGGCATCATCCACCTGAAAGAGCCCTACCAGCCGATCTTCGTCACCAGCCTGCCTTACTATGGCGGACACATCATCAGCCGCGCCGGCACCGAGAAGGCGGGTGGCAAGTTCACCACCGAGCCGCCGGCGACATGCGGTCCCTACCTCTTCTCCGACTGGCAGCAGAAGCAGAAGGTGACGCTGACCGCCAACCCTGACTGGCCTGGGCCGAAGCCGGATTTCGGCAAGGTCGAGATCTATGTCGTCGCCGACGATCAGGCCGCACAGCTGGCCTATGAGGCCGACGCCTTCGACTACACCAAGATCGCCATTTCGGCGACCAAGGCGGTCAAGGCCAGCCTACCCGCCGACACGAGCCTGATCGAGGCGCAGTCGACCCGTTATGTCTGGCTGACCATCAACATGCTGAGCCCACGCCTCAAGGACCTAAAAGTCCGCCAGGCCGTGCAATATGGCGTCGATGTCGAGCAGATCCTGACCGGCGTCTATGACGATCTCACCAAGCGTTCCACCGGTGTCGTCCAGCCCGGCACCAAGTTCGCGCGCGCCAGCAATCTGATCGCCGCACCCGACTACGAGAAGTCCGCAGCACTTCTGACTGAAGCCGGCGTCAGCGACCTGTCGCTGACCTTGACGGTGATGAACGATTCCATCCGCACCGCGACGGCGCAGATCATCCAGGCCAGTCTCGAACAGGCCGGCATCAAGGTCGAGATCCAGCCCTATGACGAGGCGGCCTTCTGGGGTGTCGGCGACAAGACGCAGGGCGAGGGCTACAAGAACATCGATCTGGCGCTGATGGATTTTGCCGGTGGCATCGACCCTTCCGAAAACCTGGTCTGGTTCCGCCCCGACCAGATCGGCGCCTACAATTGGTCGGGCTTCGACAGCGCGGAGTTCGAAACCAGCTATCAGCAGTTGGTGGCGGAAAGCGATGAGCCCAAGCGCATCGCATTGTCCAACCGCATGGAGGACCTGATGGAGCAGTCTGGCGGTTTCATCTTCATCTGCCACCAGCCGCTGGTCGTTATCCACAAGACCAGTTTCGAGCCGGTTATTTATCCGGACGGCCACCCCAATCCGGTGCTGTTCAAGAAGAAGGCATGATCGCTTCCGTGGACAGCAAAGATGTGATCGTTTAGCTGGGGGCATGACGGAAGCAGGACCAGCACCCGAAAGACGCAAGCGCGGCGCCAAGAAATCGCCACCGCGCTTCAGCCGCGAGCAGGCGGATGTCCGCCGTTCCATGCTGGTCGAGGCGGCGACGCGATGCCTGTCGGTCGGCGGCATCGGCGCCTTCACCATCGATCGCATCTGCAAGGAGGCCGGCGTTTCGCGCGGCCTCATCAACCATCACTTCGAAAGCCTCGATGGCTTGCTGGTCGAGGTCTACAAATCCTCGCTTTATGCCAGCGTCAACAACCAGATCGCCGAAGCCAAGCGCCGCCGCGCCGAGACATCAGATTGGTCGCCGCAGGCCGCACTTGCCGCCCTGGTGCATTCGAATTTTTCGCCCGATTATTTCAGCCGTGACAATCTCTTGATCTGGCTATCGCTGTGGGGCGAGATCGCCGTCAACCCACGCCTCAAGGCGGCGCATCGCGAACTCTATGACGCTTACCGGGCGGAACTCGCCGAGGACATCGCCGCGGTCGCCGTGCCGCGTGGCAGGGATGTCGACGCTCCGACGCTGGCGCGCAATTTCATCGCCCTGGTCGACGGGCTCTGGCTCGAATGGTGCCTCGACGAAAGCGTGGTGACGCCGCAGGCCGCCGAAGCCGCCGGCTTCGAGATGCTGGAAGCTCAGGTCGGGCCTTTGCGGGATGCCTAGTTCAGCGGCGAACCGCCCTCGCGCTTGCGGCGCTCCATATAGTCGCGCAGCGCCTCATCGATGCCGGGATCGATCGGCGGCTGCTCATATTCGGCGACCATCCGCTTCCAGACTACATTGGCCCGTTCGCGCGCGGTGATCTGGCCGCGCTCCATCCAGGTGTCGTAGTTGTCCCAGTTGGAGACCAGCGGCGAATAAAACGCGCGTTCGTAGCGCTGCATCGTGTGCGCGGCGCCGAAGAAGTGCCCGGCCGGCCCGACCTCGCGCACGGCTTCCAGCGCCAGCGTGTCGATATCGACCACCGGCGGGTCGAAATAGGCGCACATCATCTGCAGCATCTCGGCGTCGATGATCAGTTTCTCGAACGATGCCGTCAGCCCGCCGCCGAGCCAGCCGGCGGCGTGCAGCACCAGATTGGCACCGCCCATCAGGCAGCCCCACAGCGACATGGCGCTTTCATAGGCCGCCTGCGCATCGACCGAATTGGCGGCGGTGACATTGCTGGAGCGGAACGGTACGCCGATCAGCCGGCAGAGCTGGCCGGTGATCTGCGCGGCCTGCGTGTATTCCGGCGTACCGAAGGCCGGCGCACCGGTCTTCATGTCGACATTGGAGGTGAAGCCGCCATACATCACCGGTACGCCGGGGCGCACGATCTGCGTCAGCACGATGCCGGCCAGCGCCTCGGCATGCTGCTGCGACAGCGCTCCGGCGAGCGTCACCGGGCTCATCGCACCGGCCAGTGTGAACGGCGTGATGACATTGACCTGGCCATGTTCGGCCAGCGCGATCAGGCCTTCCGCCATCGGCTCGTCGAGCTGCAGCGGCGAGTTGGTGTTGATGATGCCGGTAAAGACAGGCATCTCCTGCGCAAGATTCTCGCGCGTCGTGCCCAGTGAAATCGCCACCATCTCCAGCGCGTCGATGGCGCGCCCACGGCCGAGCGCCTGCGGTTGCCAGTTCTTGTCGAGCAGCGTGATCTCGGCATAGTAGAGGTCGAGATGGCGCGTGTTCTGGTGCAGGTCGAGCGGCTCGAACGGCCCGCCGCCTTCCTGGTGCAGCACGTTGAACGACTGGATCAGCTTGAGATAATCGCACATCTCGGCATAGGTGCCGGGACGGCGGCCGCGATCATTGTCCATGACATAGGCGGGTCCACCGACCGACGACAGGATGCAGTGTTTCCCGCCGACCTTGACGTTCTTCGCCGGATTGCGGGCACGCAACTCGAACGACGATGGCGCCATGGCGACGCGCTCCATGACCATGGCGCGGTCGAAACGCACCCGCATCTCGCCGTCGTCGACATCGCAGCCGGCCGAGCGGTAGAATTGCCGCGCCTGCGGCTGCAGCACCCGCATGCCGATCTCTTCGAGGATGGTGAGGCCCATTTCGTGGATCGTCTGCACCTGATCGGCCGACAGGATCTCGATCGGTGCATAGGGCCGCGTCAGCTGCTTCCACGGCCGCTGCTCGATGCCGCCGATCTCGCGCTGCGGGCGGCCGGGCCTGCGACGTGCCGTGATGCGCTCCATGGTTTTCTTGAACTCCCTGTTTGTCGCAATTCCGGACGGAAAACCGCTTCACACTTCTCCTGGAATTGCTCTATTCTGCAGCTGTGCGCATGTCGAAATCCGCCACCGCATCGACGATCGGCGTGTCGCGGCGGTAGGGTTGCCAGCGGATTTTTGCACCGATCTCCTGAGCGAGCTTATGGCCGCTGTGCACCGCGTGCGCGATGGCGCCCGGCGCCAGCGTGTCGCCGATACGATCGACACTGCGGATGCCGGCAGCGGCAAGCGCCTCCGCTCGTTGCGTCAGAGACTCGAACAGCTCGCCGCGCGGCAGCCTCAGTCCGACGATCAGCACCGAGCGGCAGGCCATTCGGCTTTCCTCGCCGGTGAACAGATGCGCTAGCGTCGCCGTCTCGCCGTCGAAGGATTTCAGGAGATGCAGTGTCGTCACCGACACCTTGCGCCGCGCCAGCGCGCGATGCACCAACGGCAGCTCGTTGGTCATGATCGTCCAGGCGGACGCCTGACCTGCGGGGGTCACGTAGCTGACCGGGATGCCTTGTGCCGCCAGATGTTCGGTCAGCACGCCGCCCATATAGTAGTTGTCGAAATCGAAGACGAGCGTCGGTCCCTGCGGAAGCCGGCCGGCGGCGATATCATCCGGGGTGAGCACATCAGGATGATCGAGCCTGCCGACCGGAATCTCCAGCGAGGAGTAGAGCATGTTGCTCCAGCGCGCGCCGGTCGCCAGCACCACGCGATCCGGCGCCAGGTCGATGATCTCGCCCGCGCCCAAAACACTCTCGGGATAGAGCGAGACGTTGCCCATCTCGCTGAGACGCCCAAGCCGGTAATCGACGACGCGATTCCAGGCTGAAAGGCCGGGCAGCGTCTTCTCGAAGGTCAGCCGCCCGCCGAAGGTGCGGTTGCCGTCGGCGAGCATCACCTCATGGCCGCGACGGCCGAGCGTCAGCGCGCATTCGAGCCCAGCCGGTCCGCCGCCGACAATCAGGATCCGCTCAGGCGCATCAGTGCGCTCGACACGTTCGGGGTGCCAGCCGCGCCGCCACTCTTCGCCGGCGGTCGGGTTCTGGGTGCAGCGTACCGGCACGCCGTCATGCCAGCTCGAAATGCAGATGTTGCAGCCAATGCATTCGCGGATCTCGGCCTCGCGGCCCTCGCGGATCTTGTTGGGCAGGAAGGGATCGGCGATCGAAGGCCGCGCGCCGCCGATGAAGTCGAGCACACCGCGTTTGATCTGCGAGACCATGGTGTCGGGCGAGGTGAAGCGGCCGACGCCGACCACCGGCTTTTTCGTCAGCGATTTGACGAAATCGATCACCGGCTCATGGCTGCCTTCGCCGGTGAAGCGCGACGCTGAACAGTCGGTCGGGCTGGAATCCATCTTGACGTCGAACAGGTCCGGCAGCTCCGCCAGCAGTTCGATCAGCTCGTGCGCTTCCGAGGGCTGGTTGCGGCCGGGCCTGCCGCGCAGTTCCTCGAGGCTGACGCGCAAGGCGACGCCGCAATCCTTGCCGACGGCATCCTTGGTGACCTCGATCATCTCGCGCACGAAGCGCACCCGGTTCTCGATCGATCCGCCGTACTCGTCGACGCGATGATTGTATTCCGGCAGCAGGAATTCGTAGCCGAGATAGCCCATGCCGGCATAGACGTAGACCACGTCGAAGCCGGCAGTGCGCGCCTTGCGCGCCGCCTCGGCCTGACACCTCAAGACCTCGCGTATATCGGCCTTGTCCATGGTCTTCGGCCGCAAATTGCCCATGAAGCCGACATGGGTGGCCATCCACGGAATTCCCGACGGCGACAGCGGCGGCAGGCGGCTCGTCCTGTTCATCACCGAGGCGCCGCCGTGCCACAGTTCCACGCCGGCCAGCGCGCCATGGCGGTGCACGGCCTCCGTCATCAGCGCATGGGCGCGGATGTCGTTGTCGTCCCACATCGTGGCGAAGGGCAGCGGCGCGTCGTCCGAACTGGGGTCGATCGAACAGGCGCCGGTGCAGATCACGCCCCATCCGCCCTCGGCCTTGGCTTCGCGAAAGGCGGCGCGCACCCGTGGCAAGGCGTTGGTCATGCCGCTGGCGTGCGGCACTTGATAGAAGCGGTTCGGCGCGGTGACAGGCCCGATCCGCATCGGCTCGAACAGGATTTCGTAGCGAGGATTGCAGGTCATCAGAGCTTCGCGAATATGCTTGTTGAACGATCGTACAACAAGCATATTCGCACGACTGACGGAACGCAATGGACCTGTCACCGGCCGCAACGAAAAAGCCCACCCCGATAGTATCGGAGTGGGCTTCAGCCGGGAGGCTCGGGTCGAGCGCGATACGTGCTCGACCCCTTCAGTTTGCCGTCAGATGACGAAGAACCAGTTGGCGAGCAGCATTACCACCACGCCGGCGACCAGCGTCAGATAGGGCAGCATGCCCGCCTTCTTGACTGCCAGATCGGACGAACTCATGCCGAGGTCGGCCAGCATATGGTCGGGGAACTTGCCCTTGTCCTGGATGTAGTGGCGGAAGCAGAACACCGGGATGATCAGCGCGGCCGTGATCAGGCCGGCCCACAGCGCCATCGGGTTCCAGACCTTGGCGCCGGCGCCCATGAAGATGGCGTTGACATAGGCGAAGATGGCACCGACGCCGAGCAGCCAGCTCGGCGCCTTCCATGGCCGGGCGATATGGCCGTTGTCCATGCGGTGGATCCAGCCGGCGTTGAGGTTGAGGAAGTTGAAGATGATGTAGCCGCAGTTCGACACGGCGAGGATGAAGAAGAAGCTCGTCGCGTCGGCCGAGGCGATGGCCAGCACGATCAGGTTGAAGACCAGATCGGTCCACATCGCTCGCGTCGGTGCGCCATGTTCGTTGACATGGCTGAGATAGCGCGGCAGCCAGCCATCGACCGAGCCCTGGTAGAGCGTGCGCGAGGAGCCCGCCATGGCGGTCATGATGCACAGCACCAAGGCCAGGATCATCAGCATCACCAGCAGGCTGTGGATCAGTGCGCCGCCGCCGACCATGCCGGCCAAGGCATCGGCGACGCCGGAGCCGTCGACGATCGGCGTCGCCAGCATGCCGTTCAGGCCAAGCACGCCCTGGAAGGTGAAGGGCACCAGGATAAACAGCAGCATGCACAGAAGGCCCGAATAGAAGATGGCCTTGAACGTGTCGGTGCCGGGGTTCTTGAACTCGGACGTGTAGCAGACGGCGGTCTCGAAGCCGTAGGTCGACCAGGCGGCGATGAACATGCCGCCAAGCACCAGTGTCCAGCCGGCGATGTTCCAGGCGCCGGGTTCAGGCGCATAGGCGGCCGCCAGCGGCACCAGTGGCGAGAAATTCGCCCAGTTGATCTGGCCGGTGATGATCGGCACGACGCCGACGATCAGCATCGGGATGATGACCAGCAGGCCGATATATTTCTGCACATTGGCGGTGCCGAGGATGCCGCGATGCTGGATGGCGAAGATGATCAGCATCAGCACCGCGCCGATGAAGAAGGTCGCGTTGAACGTGAACGAGACCGGTCCCAGCGTGTGGCTGTAAAGCGTCCAGTTGCGAATCCCTGGCGTTGCGGCTGCAGTCACCGCCGTGATGGCGTCGGCGGCACTGGTTCCGGCATGCGCGGCGATATAGGCGACGACATCCGGCGAGGCATCGGTGAACAGCGGCACCGGCGCCAGCGCGTTGAGGATGTAGGCGGCGGCGATCGAGCAGCCGAGCGACAGCACCGGCGACCAGGCAAACCAGTTGCACCAGACCGACAGCGGCGCGATGAACTTGGAATAGCGCAGCCAGGCGGTGGCGCCGTAAATCGAGGCGCCGCCCGACTTGTTCGGGAACAGGCCGGCGATCTCGGCGTAGGTGAAGGATTGCAGGAAGCCCATGATCATGGAGAAGATCCAGATCGCGAAGGCCAGCGTGCCGGTCGTGCCGGCAATGCCGCCGATCGAAAACAGGACGAGGGCCGGAACGCCGCTCGCCACCCAGAAGGCGCCGCGCCAGTCGATATTCCGGTGCAGCTTGCTTTCCGCAGGCTGATCCAGGGCAGTCGCTATTGTGCTCATGTGTCTTTGTTCCCCATTTTGATGTTCCCCGTTCGTGACGGCCGCGACTTCGCGAGGCTTCATCATCGACGCATGCTTTGGGCTGCTGCCCGTGTTTCCACTCAGTCGTATTTTTTTCTTAACAGTGAAGATTGATCCGGCGCGCTTTCAGGTCAAGCGTTTTGTGGCGCCATGCACATCACGCTTGTGAGCGCACAGACTCAAACGCCCGGTGACATCGCCAGCCGGTCGGCTTGTCAGCTGCGAAAGCGGCTTTCAGGAGCGCGGTTTGGCCTTCTGCGGATCGTAATGCGCAAAGGCAACGACGCGCGCCGGCAGCCGCTTGGCATGGCCGTCGAGCTTGCCGATCTCGACCTCGGTGCCAATGGCCGAATGGGTGACGTCGAGCCTCGCCAGCGCGATGTTCTTGTTGAGCACCGGCGAGCGCATGCCTGATGTGACCACGCCGATCTGGGCGCGGCCGACATGCACGCAGTCGCCATGGCCGACGGCGACATTGGCATCGATGTCGAGGCCGACCAGCTTCGTCTGCGGGTGCTCCTTGCGGCGGATCAGCGCTTCGCGGCCGATGAAATCGTCGGTCTTGCTCTTCAGCGGCACGGTGAAGCCGATACCCGCCTCGAACGGATCGGTCTGGTCGGAAAATTCGTAGCCGGCGAAGATCAGCCCGGCCTCGATGCGGACCATGTCGAGCGCCTGCAGCCCCATCGGCTTCAGCCCATGCGGCTGGCCGGCCTCCCAGATGGCGTCGAATACCTTTTCGGCGTCGCGCGGATGGCACCAGATCTCGTAGCCGAGTTCGCCGGTGTAGCCGGTGCGCGAGACGACCACCGGAATGCCGTTGCCGCCACCGATGCGGGCGACGGCAAAACGGAACCATTCGAGTTCATCGATCGACGGCTGTAGCGGCGAGGTCCAGATCACTTCCCTGAGGATGTCGCGGCTCTTCGGGCCCTGCACGGCGACATTGTGCATCTGGTCTGTGGACGATCGCACCAGAACGTTGAGGCCAAGCTTCGCCGCCGTCTCGCGCAGCCATTCGCCGGACAGGTCGTCACCGCCGACCCAGCGGAAATTATCCTTGCCGAGCCGCAGCAGCGTGCCGTCGTCGATCATGCCGCCGTGCTCGTAGCACATGGCCGAATAGACCACCTGGCCGATGCCAAGCTTCTTGACGTCGCGGGTCAGCGTGTACTGCAGCAGCGCCTCGGAATCCGGGCCGGTGACCTCGAATTTGCGCAGCGGCGACAGGTCCATGATCACCGCGTCCTGGCGGCAGGCCCAGTATTCGGCGATCGGCCCGTCCTTGGCGAAGGAATTGGCGAGCCAGTAGCCCCGGTACTCGGCGAAGTTGCGGGTGTGCTTGGCAAAGCTCGAATGAAATGAAGTCTCGCGGGTCATTTTCGGTTCCGAATCAGGCGTCATGCGTCTGGCGATCGCTCGCGAGAATTTGTGCTGGCCGGAATAGGTTCGCACATGGATGTCGGTCGGGTTCCAGCCATTGGCCGGCGTCGTGTCGTCGGGGCAGGCGGAGGAAACGCAGACGATGTCGGTCAGCGCGCGCAACAGGACATAGTCGCCCGGCCGTGACCATGGCTCGTCGGACACCATGACGCCATGCGCGTCGATCGCGGTGTTGAAGAAGAAGTTGATCGCCATCCAGCCTGCGCGGGGCGTGACGCCCTTGTCGGCCAGCGCGCGATTGAAGTTCTCCGAGCAGTTGGTGTGGCCGGGATAGCCGATGTCGTCGTAATATTTTGCGGCGCAAGCGAGCGCGAATGCGTCGTGCCGTCCGCATGTGTCCTGCACCACCTCGACCAGCGGCTCCATGTCCTGGTCGTAATATTTCGAATGCAGGCCTGGCATCGGGTAGCTCGCACCCATCAGCGTGCGCGTCGTCGTCACGTCGAGCGGATGGTCAAGGCCCCTGTCCAGCTTGCGCGCCGAAAAGCACTGGAAATCGGTGCACTGGCGGCCGTCGACATCGATGATCTGCAGATAGTCGCCGGCCTTGACGAAATAGGATTCCGCCGTCGCCGAATGGACGCGCAGGTCGAGCACCGGATCGGCAAGCGGATCGGCCAGCTGCGATTTCGCCGCCGGACGGATCGTGGTGCGGCGAACGATGACGGTGAGGGGCGTTGCCGTGTCGTGACCATCGACCAGCATCGGCCCGCCGGGAGCGGCAATCAGCATCGCGCCGTCGCGTATGACGGTGAAACTCTGTTCGGTGCCGGCCGGCGTCGTGCCGCCGAAGACGCGTACCGCCTTGGCATGGTCAAGCTGCACCTGCCAGCGCGCGAGCCCGCGACGCAGGGCTGCGAGACTGTCGTCGCCCTCGGCGAGCAGCGCCTTGATGCCGGCGGCATTGCTGTTCGATGTTTCGCCAAAAATGCCGGGATCGGTCGCGCCTGTCTTGTCCCAGGCCAGAAGTTCGCAGGCCTGGCCACCCTCGACATTGCGCACGGTGATCGTGTCGCCGGCCTCGATATCGATGAGCACCGCGCCGTTGCCCTGGATCGTATAACGCTCCATGCCGGGCGGCAGCGCGATTTGGCCGGGCCTCAGGATGAGGCTGGGCTTGGGCGGTCCGGCTGCAATTGCGGGGTAGGGCGACTGGCTCATCTCAGCCTTGCGGTTCGAGAAACAAGTTTGCCTGTGTGTAAAATTACTTTAGCAGCAAGAATAGCAGTGCGCGTGCGTTTGGCAAGGTGAAGCGCACTTCTTCCCTTCTCCCCTTGCGGGAGAAGGTGGATCGGCGCGCAGCGCCGAGACGGTTGAGGGGTGCTGGCCGGAGCACCGTCCTTGCCAAGCTGGAGCACCCCTCATCCGACCTCGCTTCGCGAGGCCACCTTCTCCCACAAGGGGAGAAGGGAAGGGCGCGCACAAACGCTACGCCAAGTTCTCGCTGTGGCTGATGTCCACACCAAACTCTGCGGCCGAGTCCAGCATCGTGTGCCACAGGCTCTCGGCAAAGGTCGCGAACACCAGGAGATTGAACACGGCCAATCCATCTCGATCATTCCCACGCCACAGCGTGACACTGGTGTGATCCATCGACGTTGCCGCCGCCGTGCCGACCCGGAATGTCGTGGGATGCAAATCGATCGACGACAGTTTGGCCAACAAGGCACGCGCCTTGGTTCCGGAAATGCTGATCAGGGCGCGTGCATGCGACTGATCGGACAGCGAGGCAGATCCGGACAATGCCGGCGCCAACGTCTGCATCGCGTGCTTGTCGCCTTTCGACAAGACGAAGAACTGATCCGGTCCCGACCAGATCAGCGTGGCATCCGGAGTCATCGCCTTCGGCGCATCCGGAGCAGCAACGCCAAAGCGAACCTTCGCAGCCTTGGCCATGTCAGCCGCTTTGCCGCGCCGCGCCATGACTTGGATCAGGTCGAAATTGCGAATCTCGGTCAGCGAAACGCCGGCCTCGATACCGCGTGCACCATGCGCGCCTGTGACCAGTGCCTTTTCAAGGGGACTGCGGGAAGCCCAGGAAAACTCAACCACGCTGGCGCCCTCCATCCGGATCGTAGAAGACGGGATTGCAGAGTTCGACGTCATAGTCTTCGCCGCGCAACGGATCATGCGCATGGACGATCTCGCCGATGCGTTCGCGGCCGTGTTCGACCAGCGCCAACCCGATCCACTGATCCAATGTCGGCGAGAAGCAGACCGAAGTGACATAGCCCTGGTCATTGCCTGGGCCGGGTGTCTGCCCCTTCGGAATGATGTGCGCGCCGGAGCGCAGGCGGCGCGCCTTGTCGACCGGCTTGATGCCGACAACGACCTGGCGATTCGGCGCGACCAGCGCCTCGCGGCCGGCCATGACGCGGCCGATATAATCCTTCTTGGTCGACATCATCTTACCCAGACCGAGATCGGCCGCCGTCGTCGTGCCGCTCAGTTCCGGTCCGGCGATGTGCCCCTTTTCGACGCGCATGACGCCGAGCGCCTCGGTGCCGTAAGGCGTCACGCCAAATGGCGCGCCGGCCAGCATCAGATTGCGTGCCATGGCATCGCCAAAGCGCGCCGGCACCGAAATCTCGAACGCCATTTCACCGGAGAACGAGATGCGGAACAGCCGCGCCTTGAGGCCACCACGCAACGTCACCTCGCGCGCGCCCATGAACGGAAAGCCTTCGTTCGACAGGTCTTCCGCCGGGTCGAGAATTTCCCTCAGCAGGTCTCGCGTTTTCGGGCCGGCAATCGAGAATTGCGCCCACTGGTCGGAGACGGATGTGAGCTGCACATCGAGTTCGGGAAACAGCACCTGCCGGCAGAATTCGAGATGCTGCATCACCAGTCCGGCCTTAGCCGTTGTGGTGGTCAGGAAGTAATGGTCCTCGGCCAGCCGCGACGTGGTGCCGTCGTCATAGACGATGCCGTCCTCTCGCAGCATCAACCCGTAGCGCGCTTTGCCAACAGCGAGGCTGGAGAAGGTGTTGATGTAGACGCGGTCGAGGAAGGCGCCGGCATCAGGCCCATGCACGTCGATCTTGCCGAGTGTCGAGACATCGCAGAAGCCTACGCCGCCGCGCACCGCCTTGACCTCGCGGGTCACCGAGTCCAGCCAGTCTTTCTCGCCGGTGCGCGGATACCATTGCGCCCGTTTCCACAGGCCGGTGTCGACGAAGATTGCGCCTTGTTCCACGGCCCAGTGGTGCGACGGCGTCAGCCGCGTCGCATGGAAAGTCTCGTCGCGATGGTGGCCGGCGAAGGCGCCGATGGCGACTGGCACGTAAGGAGGCCGGTAGATCGTCGTGCCGGTCTCGGGAATGGACCGGCCGCTCACCGCGGCCATGATGGCGAGGCCGGCGACATTCGAGGTCTTGCCCTGGTCGGTCGCCATGCCGAGCGTCGTGTAGCGCTTCAGGTGCTCGACCGATTCAAAGCCCTCGCGCTGCGCCAGCTCGATGTCGGATGCCGTCACGTCATGCTGGTAGTCGACGAAAGCTTTGCCCTTGCCGGCAACATGCCAGAGCGGCGTCAGCGAAAAGGCCTCGTCATCGGCCACAGGCGCGTTACCGACTGTGCCGCTATGTCCCGTGTCACGCGCCGCTGCCCCGCCGGCGGCAAATCCCTGGCTCAGGCAGCCGCCGAGGCCGAAATCGCCATTGGCGGCGCCTGCGGCAACCATGCCTGGAGGCGCGCCATCGGGCACGAAGGCGGAGATGTCGCCGCGCCATTTTGGTCGGCCACGATGATACGAAGTCAGCCCGACCGCCGGGTTCCAGCCGCCGGAAACGGCGAGCCCGTCGGCTTCGACTTCGGCGCGCGCGCCGCCGGTGAGCGACACCGCGATTTTTCTGACACCGTCCTTGCCGCCATCGACACCGCTGACGGAACCGTGCAGCACCGGAAAGCCGCCCTTGGAGGCCAGCGAACGATGCGCCGGCGATACGTCAGGCCGCGCGTCGATGACCGCGGCAATCTGCAGTCCGGCACTGAGCGCCGTCTCGACCGTGCGCCAGCCATCCTCATTGTTGGTGAACAGCGCGAGGCGTTTGGCCGGTGTCGCCGCATAGCGCGCGACATAGGTTCGCATCGCCGAGGCCATCATCACGCCGGGCGTGTCGTTGCCGGCAAAGACGATCGGCCGTTCGATGGCGCCGGCCGCAACGACGCAGCGCTTCGCCACGATCCGCCACAGCCGCTGGCGCACCTGGTGCTCGGGCGGCGAGGGCAAATGGTCGTTGACCCGCTCGATCGCGCCATAGGTACCGCCGTCATAGACACCGAACAGCGTCGTGCGGGTCATGATGCGGACGTCGGGCATGTCAGCCAGTTCAGCCAGCATCCGCGACAGCCATTCGGCTGCCGGCACACCATCGATCGTGCCGCCATCCGACAGCAGGCGGCCACCGAGCGTGAAATCTTCCTCGCACAGGATGACGCGGGCGCCTGCGCGGCCGGCGGCAAGCGCGGCCGCCAGCCCGGCCGGGCCTGAACCGGCGATCAGCACATCGCAATGCGCCCATGCCTTGTCGTAATGATCGGGATCGGCGATGCCGGCGGCGCGGCCAAGGCCGGCGGCACGGCGGATCGCCGGCTCGTAGATCGCTTCCCAGAATTTCGCCGGCCACATGAAGGTCTTGTAGTAGAAGCCGGCGACGAAGATCGGCGCGAACAACTGGTTGACTGACATCACGTCATGGCGCAGCGACGGCCAACGGTTCTGGCTGGCGGCCTCGAGCCCTTCATAGAGCTCCGCCGTCGTCGCCTTGGTGTTCGGTTCGCGCCTTGCGCCGCTGCGCAACTCGACCAGCGCGTTGGGTTCTTCCGAACCAGCGGTCAGAATGCCGCGCGGGCGATGGTATTTGAACGAGCGGCCGACCAGCTTGACGCCGTTGGCGATCAGCGCCGAGGCGAGCGTGTCGCCCTGGAAGCCGGAGAAAGCCTTGCCGTCGAAACGGAAGTTCAGCGGTGCCGAACGGTCGACAAGGCCGCCATTGCCGAGCCGGTGTGTCTGCGCGCCGGCCATCACGCGCCAACCTTCGCGGCGCCGGCGCCCGCCGCCGGTTCGATTGAAGAAATCTCATGCGTCAGCGTGTTGCGGGTGATCTTCAGCCAGGCCCGGCAGCCGCCGCCATGATACCAGTATTCGCTGGTCTCGCCGGCGACATTGTCGCGCAGATAGACATAGTCGAAGACCTCGTCTTCCGAGGCGCCGGCCACCGGCCGTACCGGCTTGGCGTCGCCGAGATAGGTGAACTCGCCGAGTTCGCGTTCGCCGCAGAAGGGACAGACAATGCGCATGCTGTTCTAGACCGCCTTCAATGCAGGTTCGGTTGGGCGCCCTGGCCCTTTTCGTCGATCATCGCACCGCGCCGGAACCGGTCGAGGCGGAACCGTGCGGCCTCTTCGTGCGATTCATCGCGCGCCAGAAGGTGGGCAAAGACAAAGCCGGAGCCCGGTGTCGCCTTGAAGCCGCCATAGCACCAGCCGGCGTTGAGATAGAGCCCGTCGACCGGCGTCTTGTCGATGATCGGCGAGCCGTCCATCGACATGTCCATGAT